>JAOUMF010000145.1 GCA_029881615.1 Alphaproteobacteria bacterium
CGGAGGCGGCCGGAGACTTCGGACAAGGGAGGACATGTCCGAAGAAGGGCTTGCAAGGCTATTTTTTTGCGGGCTTCGCGAAACCCTGAACTTCCGAGAGGCTCTCGACAAAGCGTTTGTTCAGAATATCGAAAACCTGCTGGTTGGTTTTGGTCGCCGCGGCGGCGAGCTCCTTGAAATTGGCGACGCCGCGTTCAAAGCCCTCACGGGCCAGTTCGCTCTGGCGGGCCAGTTTGTCCTTCGGCTCACCGGCGGCCATCATTTCCTGGAAGGCAGCCGTCATTTCCTCGGCGCTCTCGCGGGCAATCGCGGTCTGGCGCTGGAAGATCGCCTGAACGCTCTCTGCGGCCAGCTTGTTTGCATTGGTCAGGGTCTCGACATTCTTCGTCTGAACGGCGATCGCTTTTTCGACATCGAATGCCGGGAGTTTGAAGTCGCCCATGTACTTGCTGAAATCGAATCCGGCGAAGGGGTTGGCTGCGGTCATTTCTATCTCCTGTGAATTCCGATGCGCCACGCCACTAGAATGTTGCGTTGCAGCATAATCACAATATACGGCATTTTAGGGAAAGCGCAAGAGATTTTTTGTGCGATGCAACATTTTTGTGCGCCGCACCATAACGGTCTAGTTTAAAGACGTATGGGAGAGTCAGGCGGCTTCGGTTTTTTCGTCAAACCCGGGGCGGCGCTTGTGGAATATGGCCCCGGCCCAACGATCCGCCTGCTTGAGGCCTCGGTCCAATTCCGCCATGGTTTGCGCCATGTCCTCGCTGTCATCCCTGGCCCATGTTGCGGCACAGCGCATCCACAGGCCAGTCAGTCCGGCGATCTTGACCTTGCCGGCGACGCCATCGGACGACAGGCCCGCGGCCTCCAGCATCCAGGCCATGGAGCAGCCTAATTGGCCTAACATGGCCGCGGATGCGGGCGGGTCACGCATTATTTCCGTCCGGATGCGCAGCACTGCCTTGCGATGAATCTGCAAGGCGTCGAAACGGCGCATCAAAACCTCGAACAGCCGGTCGCGCGCGATATCGTCTGGTGTGAAGCCGAAATCGGATTCGACGACTTCACGGTCGATGCGCCGCATGAAGGCGGCCAGCACCGCGATTCTGGAACGCCAGGCGGGATAGAGTTCGGACAGTTTTACCCCGGCTCCCTCGGCGATCGCGGACAAGGTGACGCTCTGCCAGCCTTCGCACGCCGCCAGGTCAAGCATTGCATCGATCAGGCGGTCTTCGATGCTTTTCGCGGCGGCCTTGTCGGTGCCGCCCTTGCTCGTGGAAGGTTTCTTCGCCATCGCGATTCCTCCATATTGGGCCGGTAATCATGAACTGTCTTAAAGATGGAGACGAATCAACCGGACGGCAAGGCCACGCGTGCCACTTGGCCGCCGGTCAACGTCGCCAATGATTTTGGATCGAGGCGGAATACGGCAAAGGGCGTACCGGCCGCGGCCCAGATCGTGTCGAACGCCAATATGTCTTCGTCGATGAATGTCGCGATGGGATTATCATGCCCGACTGGCGGCACGCCGCCGATCACGAAACCGGTCTGTTGGCGCACAAAATTCGCATCGGCCTTGCCTGGTTTCTCACCCAGCAATTCCGCTACTGCCTTCTCGTCAACGCGGTTTGTGCCGCTGGCGATCACCAGCACCGCCCGGCCGCTGGATTCTCCCCTGAACAGGATCGATTTGGCGATCTGGGCGACGTCGCAGCCGATTGCCGCCGCGGCTTCGGCCGCTGTGCGGGTTGATTGGTTGAGTTCCTGGACTTCGAAGGAAAACCCGCGCGCCGCGAGCGCCGCCTGAACCTTTTGGGCGCTGGTGCTCAGGGAAGGCACTACCCCGCCAGTTCGCGTCCGCGCTTTGTGGCGGCGGCGACCGCGCGGGTCATCAACTGCTGCAACCCGTCACCGGCCATCAGCACTTCCAGGGCTGCCTGGGTGGTGCCGCCCGGACTGGTGACATTTTTTCGAAGCTGTGCCGGCGCGTCGTCGCCACGCACGGCGAGTTGGCCCGCGCCCGCCACCGTAACCAGCGCCAGACGATTCGCGAGGTCGCTCGGTAGACCGGCCTCAATGCCTGCTTCGGCCAGGCATTCGATAAGCAGGAAGACATAGGCCGGGCCGCTTCCCGAAACTGCCGTCACCGGGTCGATCAACGCTTCGTCATCAACGCTCAACGTTTCGCCGATGGCACCCAGCAGAGCGGTGCAGAGCGCCATCTGCGCGTCTGACACATTTGTATTGGGACAGGTGACCGTGATGCCCTGGCCGATTGCCGCGGGCGTATTGGGCATGGCCCGTACTATGGCGGCGCCTTTCCCCAGGTGGCCTTCGAAAAAACCGATGGGGGTGCCGGCCGCTATCGACATAAATACCGTGCCGGGCCCGGCATAGCGGGCGGCGAAGGGGGCGGCATCCCCCATCTGTTGTGGTTTGACCGCGAAGACCACGACTTCCGGGTCGAGATTCGACGGCAGGTCAGCCACATCCTTGTGGATGATGACACCATCGCGTCCCGCGAATTCCGCGCCACCGATCGGGTCCAGTACAATAACGCCACCGCCGGCGATGCCGCTTTCCAGCCAGCCGGCCAGCATCGCGCCGCCCATCTTGCCGCAACCGATCAGCAGCAGGGGCCGGGAAAGGCGATGATTGTCGTTACCCATGATATTCTTGCCTCAGGCCTCGCCGACAGTATCCAGCAGCGCCGCCGATATGGCCTCGTCGGCCCCTCGTCCACCCCAGAGCACGAACTGAAACGCGGGATAATAACGGTCGCATTCGTCCAGCGCCACGTCGACCAGTTCTTCAAGCTGTTCCGGTCCCGGAGCAAAATGGCCGCGTGTCAGCAGCGTGTGGCGGAAGGTCGGAGTCGGGTCATCGGTGGCCACCTCGAAATGACCGAGCCACAGGCGTTCGTTGATCGATGCCAGCAGGTCATTGATGTCCCGACGCTTTTCGCCGGGCACCTTGGCGTCGATACCGCAATGCATATGCAGCGCCTTCATGTCTTCCTGCCAGATGAAATGCAGGCGGTAGGCACACCAGCGGCGCGACGGTTCGGTTACGAATTCGTCGTCGGCCGCCCGCATATGCGGCCAGCCATGAACGCTCGCAAGTTCTTCCAGAAGATCGAGCGGATTAATCATCCGCTGATCGGATTGCTCCAGCCTCATTCCCATTCACGCCCCCTGTATGTCATGGGCCGACCGGTAACAGCCGTTACCGGAGCCGGACGCGATGCCTATAAAGTAATTTTCCCGCTGCTTCACAAAATATAGCAACGAATCACTTCTGCACCACAACACCTAGGATGCCATAGGGAGATTCCGCAACGCAAGCCTACATTTGCGGAAGGGCGCTAATTTCCTGTGGATAATCAGTCTTTGGGGTTGCCGGCGGCCTTTGCCTTCGGCTTTTTGGGGGCAAGGGCCGCTTCCAGTGCGATTACCCGCTTTTCCAGGGCTTCCTGTTCGGTGCGGGCCTTGGCTGCCATAGCCTTGACGGCATCGAACTCTTCGCGTGAGACCACATCCATTTCGGAAAGAATGCGCTCAAACTGATGTTTAAGGCGTGCCTCGACCTCGCCGCGCACACCGGAAAGCGCGCCGAAGGCGCCGCCGGCCACCCGGGCCAGATCGTCGAGCAATCGATTGTCTACCTGCATGGGTTCGCTCCGTCAGCAGTGGAATCAGCTTTCTATACGCCCTCGCGATGGGCTGGCGCAACAGCCTCGGTTCCTTGCACAGGCCGGGGACGCTCCCTATAACATTATCTGCAGGCGCGTTGCGCCATGTGAATCAAACGCGCGCAAGACAGGGCTTTCATGGAATATTTCGTTTTTCCCGATTTCGACCCGGTTGCCATCTATCTTGGCCCGCTGGCGATCCGCTGGTACTCGCTTTCCTATGTGGTGGGGTTGTTGCTGGCCTGGCGCTATTGTTTGCGCCTGGCGCAAAAGCCGCCGCATCTGGTGACCACGGAACAGCTTGACGATTTCCTGACCTGGGCGGTTCTGGGTGTGATCCTGGGAGGGCGCCTGGGCTTTGTGCTGTTCTATCAGCCGGCGTTTTATCTGGCGAATCCGGGTGCCATTCTAAAGGTTTGGCAAGGTGGCATGGCTTTCCATGGGGGGCTGGCGGGGGTGACGTTGGCGATGATTATTTTCGCCCGCCGCCGCCAGATAAAACTTCTGGCCCTGACCGACATGATCGGCGCCGCCGCGCCCCTCGGTCTATTCCTGGGCCGCATCGCCAATTTCATCAATGGCGAGCTTTATGGGCGGGTTACCGATGTGCCATGGGCCGTCATCTTCCGCCATGCCGGTGACCAGCCGCGTCACCCCAGCCAGCTTTACGAGGCCGCGCTGGAAGGCCTGGTGCTGTTCGCCGTTCAGGCCTGGATGATTTTCGGCCCCTGGAAATCGCTACGCCGGCCGGGACTGACCACCGGGATCTTTATTGGCGGCTATGCGCTGGCGCGAATGTCAGTGGAATATTTCCGCCAGCCCGACGATTATGTCGGCGAAGGCGGATTCCTGTTCCTGGGCACGACAATGGGTCAGTGGCTATCGGTTCCGCTATTGCTGGGCGGGGCCTATCTGGTCTGGCGCGCGATGCGCCGGCCCGCGGAAGGTAAGTGACCAACCCGCTGGCAGAACAGTTGCGCCGGCGAATCCGGCTGACCGGCCCCGTAACCGTTGCCGATTATATGGCCGACGCGCTGGGCCACCCGGACCATGGCTACTACATGACCCGCGATCCGCTTGGCGCGGCAGGCGATTTTACCACCGCCCCCGAGATCAGTCAGATGTTCGGCGAACTGATCGGGCTGTGGTGCGCCGAGGTCTGGCGAACAACCTTGGCACCGCGGCCGGTTCGGCTGGTGGAACTGGGCCCCGGCCGTGGCACATTGATGGCCGATGCGCTGCGCGCCGCGCGATTGGCGCCTGATTTCCTGGCGGCTGTCTCGGTCCATATGGTGGAGACCAGCCCGGTCCTGACGGCAATGCAGCGGCGATCGCTGGCTGGCCATGATGCGCGGTGGTATGAAGCCCTGGAGGATGTTCCCGATGGGCCGACCCTTCTGATCGCCAACGAGTTTTTCGACGCGCTCCCCATTCGTCAGTTCGAAATGACCGACGCGGGTTGGCGGGAGCGCATGGTTGGCCTGGATGAAGACGGTGTGACATTCCGGATGGGACTGGCGCCGGGTGGGTCGGTGGCCGAGACCTTGATTCCGGAAACGGTGCGCCGTTCGGCCAGCAAGGGCGATATCGCCGAAGTTTGCCCGGCCGGTCAGTCGATCATCCGCGCCATTGGCGAGCGGATTACGCGCCATGGCGGCGCCGCGCTGATCATCGATTATGGCCACGCAACCAGCGCCGCCGGGGACAGTCTGCAGGCTTTAAGGGGCCATGAGTTCCACGACCCCCTGCAGGATCCCGGCACGGCCGACCTGACAGCCCATGTGGATTTCGCCGCGCTTGGCACCGCCGTGCGCGAAGGCGGCGCCGCCGTTTACGGTCCGATCGGGCAGGGTGAGTTCCTGACCCGGCTGGGAATCGAGACGCGCGCCGAGCAATTGATCGGTAATGCGACGCCGGATCAGGCAATCGATATCGCGGCGGCCCGCGCCCGCTTGATCGATAAGGCGCAAATGGGCTACCTGTTCAAGGTTATGGCGATAATGCCCCCGGCCGCCGCGCCGCCCCCGGCCTTTGAGGAAATAGCAGGTTGATGTCGACGCCGCTTCCAATACAGATCATCGATCCCGGCCTCAATGGCATGCCGGGCGTTCGCCATGCCTTTTTTACCCGTCAGGGCGGGGTCAGCCAGGGGATCTATGCCTCGCTGAATGTGGGTTACGGATCCGATGACGACCGCGAGGCGATTACGGAAAACCGTCGGCTTGCCATGGCCGCGTTCGATTTGCCGGTGAGCGCCCTGAATACGGTTTATCAGGTGCATGGAATCGATGTCGCGATCGCCGATCGCAACTGGGATCCGACCGATGCGCCGAAGGCCGACGCGATGGTCACGGATCGGCCCGGCATCGCTATCGGAATCCTGGCCGCCGACTGTGTGCCGGTGCTGTTCGCTGGCCGGACGCCGGACGGA
>JAOUMF010000146.1 GCA_029881615.1 Alphaproteobacteria bacterium
CCGCGCACATCGCCGCTGCCAAAGGTTCGCGTCGCGCCTTTTTCGGTGCGGATCGCATGGCCATAGGCAAACCAGTCGACCACCGCCGAACCCAGCCCGGGAATCGCGCCGATCGCCGCGCCAAGCGCCCCGCACCGCACCACCAGCCACCAGTTTTGCAGCGTGTCTCGCGCGCCCTTCAGCATGCCGCTCTTCACGTCGTACTTCGCCTCGCTGGCGATCGACGTGCGCTTGATCGCCAGGTCGCAAAGTTCGGGAAGCGCGAAGATACCGAGCGCCAGCGGCAACAGCGGCAGCCCGTCGTAAAGATAAAGCGTATCCAGCGACCAGCGCTGGGTCCCGGTCTGGGGATCGCCGCCGATCATCGACAGCATGATACCGAACCCGGCGATCGCCAGCCCGCGCAGGGGCGCGTTGCCCGACAGTACCGCGACCATCGATATGCCGAATACGGCACTGGCCAGCAGTTCGGGGGAACCGATATAGAGCATGACCGGCCGTAGCACCGGGATCGTCAGGGCCAGTAGCAACGCACCGAACAGCCCGCCCAGCAGCGATGCCGTATAGGCGGCGCTGAGCGCCCGGCCAGCCTCGCCCTTTTTGGCCATGGCGTGGCCGTCGATAACGGTCGCCTGCGAGGCCGACGTGCCCGGCACACCGAACAACACGGCGGGAATGGTGTCGCCGGTCGAGGTCACGGCGCCCAGCCCCAACAAGAAGGCGAATGCCGAATAGGCGTCCATGCCGAAGGTGAAGGGCAGCAGCAAGGCCATGCCAGCGATTCCGCCGACGCCGGGCAGAATGCCAAACAGTAATCCGACGATAACACCAGCGAACAGATAACCCAGCCGTTCCAGTTCCATCATCGCCGACAGCGCCTGAAGCGCTGCGTCGAGCATGCCGACGTCCATTATTCCTCCCTGTCTTCCCACCCTTGCCGGGTTTGGTATAGTCAACACTATTATCTGAATTCGACCCCTGCGCGATAGTCATGTTCCGACCAACGGAACGGCATTCCTTAAATCGGACAAATCGCGTGCCATATTGATAGCCCTGCAAACAACAGTTAAGGCGGACGGCGATGCACCGGATCGAAGACATTGGGATCATCGGCCTGGGACGGATGGGCAGCCCGATGGCCCGCCATCTGCTGGCGAACGGATTTAACGTCAGCGGGTACGATCCAGATCCGATGGCGGGCATGGCCGCAGGGGCAGCGGGGGTAAAGCTCACGGACTCCTGCGCGCAGCTCGCGGAACGAAGCGATGCGATCATCCTGATTGTCGGCTTCGACAACCAGATAGAACAGGCGGTCTTCGGAGAAAACGGCGTTACGGCCGGCGCACGGCCCGGCACGGTTCTGTTGGTCGCGTCCACCGTGGCGCCAGGCTATATGAAGGCGCTTGCGGATCGGGTGGCGCCGGTCGGGATGACGGCCATCGACATTCCCGTGGCCGGGGGAGAAATGGCCGCCGAATCGGGAAAGCTGCGGATCTTTGCCGGTGGCGACAGGGATGCCGTCGAGCGCTGCCGCCCCCTGCTGAATACGTTCTCCACGCGCGTCGATTACCTGGGTGCCGCCGGCGCCGGGCAGACCGCAAAGGCGATCAACAACATGCTGCTATGGACCTGCCTTGTCGCCAATGTGGAAGGGCTGGATCTGGGCGAAGCGCTTGGTGTTGACCGGGAAGCCCTGCGCGAGGCCCTTTGCCATGGCAGCGGCGCCAACTGGGCGCTGGAGACGCGGGCCGACGAACGCCCCGCTTTGTGGGCCGAGAAGGACATGGACCTGCTGCTGGATGAAGCGCAATCCGCGGGCTGCGCCATGCCCGTAAGTCAAACCGTGCGCGAGGCGATCGCCGCCTTCAAAAAGGCGCGGGGCCTGCCGACGCCATCCATGGAGTAACGAAATGTTCCTGCATATGGAACGCTGTTCTTGAGGGCGGACAGGCTTTCTGCTATCGCTTCGACAGCGGCAATCCCCGCCGAAGAGAGAGGCAAATGACAAAAAACAATGACGGCCAGACGCCCGGCGATGGCGAATCCATAGGTCCGGCGGGCTATTACCACAGCAAGAAGGATCGGATCTTCGTGCGCTCCATCGAAGGCGCGTACAATCTGACCGAGGAACTGGATCGGCTACGTTCCATGCCGCGCGTGCGCAAGGCCAAGGACATCAAATTCGTCGATGGTCCGCAAGCCTATAGCCGCCATTACGTGGAGCCGAAGGACGGCATCACCCAGACTTTCCATCTGCATCTCGAGGAATATGGGCCCGGCGGCAAGTCGCAAAAGCACGGCCATGTCAACGAGGCGGCCTTCTACATCCTCGACGGCATCGGCTACGAGGTCCATGACGGCGTGCGTTACGACTGGAAGGCCGGCGACGTGGCGATCGTCCACAACAACTGTGTCCACCAGCATTTCAACGCCTCGCCCGACAAGCCGGCCCGCGCGCTGGTCATCAAGACCAAGCCAATGTTCCTGTTCATGAACATGCTGTTCCAGAAAACGGTGGAGCCGCGCCAGACCGAGCCCGCGCCCGGCGGCGAGGATTTTACCGTGCGCGAAGAGGAAGACGATTTCAATCATCCCGAGGAAGGGTACTGATCATGGCGTGGGGCGAAACGAAAGCCTGGATCGACGGGGCGCTGAACGAAAATCTGTACCAACAGATGCTGGATGACGCATCAGAGGCGCCGGCCCGCAATGCCCGCCGCAAGAAGGTCGTGACCCCGGACGAAATGCCGTGGGAAATGTCGCGCCAGGGCTTGCTGAAACATCTGATCAACGAGGCGATGAACACCAGGATGGAAACGGTCGACGCCTATATGCAGATCATCCCGCCGGGCAGCCGTTCAGGCAAACACCGGCATCTGGCCGAGGAATGCCTCTATGTGCTGGAAGGGCGCGGCTACGATCTGCACCAGGATTGCGATGTGGAAATCACCGACGTTTATTTCTGGAAGCCGCAGGAAGAGGTCAAACGCTTTGAGTGGGAAGCCGGCGACATCATCTATGTGCCGCCGAATACCATCCACCAGCATTTCAACGCCGACCCGGACCGTCCGGCCCGCCTGATTTCATCGACCAACCGCATCTTCAAGCAATGCGGCCTTAACGATCTGCAGCAGTATGAAGACGCGCCGGAGTTCAAGGCAGGGACGACATTGACACCGGATATGGTGCGCGAACTACTGCGCGGCGAGGGTTCTTGAAACATCGCGCCGGGGCGAGGCGTCGCCCATGCTAGGCGCGGCGCTTGCCCTTCTTTCCGCGGTCACGTTCGGCATGAACAACGCCGCGGCGCGGCGCGGGGTCATTACCGGGTCGGTGTTGCAGGGGCTGGCGATCACGGTGCCGATCGGCGTGCCGCTGTTCGCGCTGTTGTGCCTGTTCACGGGCGGGTTTGCCGCGCTGGCCGGCTTTTCCGGCGATTCATGGCTGTGGTTTTCCGCCGCCGGGATTGTCCATTTCATCGTCGGGCGTTACGGAAACTATCGGGCCAACAAATGCATGGGGGCGGCGCTGTCCAGCCCGTTCCAGCAGATGAGCCTGCTGGTCGCCCTGATGCTGGCGCTGGTCTTTCTCGACGATTTCGTTACCCCGCTGAAGCTGTTCGGCATCGTCCTGGTCTTTCTGGGCCCGGCGGTCATGCTGCGTGGCATGCGCAAGGGAAAGAAGAAAAAGTCCGGCTCCGATTTCACGCCGAAATACGCCGAAGGAATTCTCTGGGGACTCGTCTGCGCCTTCGGCTATGGGGTTTCGCCCCTGCTGGTGCAGATCGGGCTGGCGGGCGGCGGCATGGTCGACGGCATCGCCGGCGGCCTGATTTCCTATGGGGCGGCCAGCGTCATCGTGCTGGCGCTGCTGATGCTGCCCGGCAACATTGCCCACATGAAGGGGCTGGACCGAACCAACGCGAAATGGTTTACCGCATCGGGGGTGTTCGTATTCCTGGCCCAGGTGTTCCGTTATATGGCGCTGGCCATAGCCCCGGTTTCCGTGGTCGTGCCGGTGCAGCGCCTGTCGGTGGTGTTCCGGGTAATCTTCAGCTGGATGCTGAACCGCGAGCATGAGGTCATCACCTTCTGGGTGATCGCCGGAATCGGATTGTCGTTTCTGGGCGCGATGGCCCTTACGATCAGCACCGAATTCATATTGGAACTGGTCCCCTTGCCGGAAGCCCTGACCGAAATCGCCCGCTGGCGCTGGCCCTAGTCCTTCGTCCAGCCGGGTGCGTCACCGCGCAGTTTGGACTCGCGGCCGTCCTTCACCAGTTCCTTGACCAGCCCCGTCAGCGGGAAAGTCTCTCCCGCCCGGTCGCACATGTCCAGCAACAGCTGCATGTCCTTCAGCGCCCATGTGAAGGTGACGCTGCCCCAGTTTTCCAGCGCCCATGACTGCCCGCTGCTCATCAGCATGGCGTCGCGCAATTTCGGCAAGTCGATACCGGTTCCCTCGGCCAGGCGCCCGGCCTCCATCAACCCGACGCCGCTGATCCACAAAAGCAGATTGTTGATCGCCTTGGCGACCTGTCCATGGCCGATCTCGCCGAGATGGGAAATATCGGAACAGAAAGTTTCCAGCATCGGCCGAACCTCGTCCAGCACGGCCCCATCGCCGCCAACCAGCGCCAGCAGGGTCCCCGCCTCGGCGGCGGGCCGGCCACGCGCGATGGGAATATCGAGGAAGCGCAACCCCAGCGCCCCGGCCTCGCCAGCCAGACGCTGTACCAGTTCAACAGATACCGTGCTGTTGACGATGACGACGGTTCCGGGGCGCGCGCTTTGAAAAAAGCCGTCCACGCCATGGCAGACCGCCTCGACTTCAGCATCAAAACCCACGGCGATGAAAACAACGTTGCAGGAAGCAGCCAGCGCGGCCGGTGAATCGGCGATTTCGGCGCCCAATTTCGCAACAGCGTTCAACGCCTCGCGGTCATTGTCCGCCGCCACAACCGCAAAGCCGCCCGCCATCAAATGCCGGGCCATGGCGCGGCCCATGCGCCCAACACCGACAATTCCCGCCCTGTCCATTTGAGTCACCTGAAACCTCCACCGGAAAAAGAAACGGCGCCGCTGTTACCAGCGACGCCGCCCCCGCCACAACCCTCTCTTAATTGAGGATTTTATTAATTCTCTCCACAACCGACGGATCGGTCATGTAAGCGTCATTAACAAGCTTCTGCACCTTGGCGCCGGACACCGGCGTAATTTCAAGGTCGGCCTCGGCCGCTTCCTTGAGAAACTCGGGGTCCGACATGGTGGCCATGAAGGCCGCGCGCAGCGCCTCGACCCGCTCGGCCGGAACATTCGGCGGCGCCACGTAGGGCCGGCCAAGTTCCTGACGCGCAAAGATCAGGTTCAACAACCGCTTGTCATCGTCCGATTTGGCCAGATCCATGATCAGGGGAACGTTCGGCAGTTCCGGATGCTTATCCGTGGACAACTGAATGATAACATTCATCTTGCCGCCATCGACCCAGTCCATATTCTTGGACTTGACGCTGGACCAAGACCAGCCGCAGCGGCCTTGCACTTCGCCACGCTCCATGGCCAACACGACATCCTTGCCGCCGGGATAGCCATTGATGATCTGCATCTTGGTGCCCAGCACCGCGTTCATGATCTTTGGAAACTGCACGGTATCGGCCGTGTCGCCGGTGCCGCCCACGATCAGTTTTTTCGACTTCAGGTCATCGAAGGTCTTGATATCCGCGCCAGACATTGCCGCACAGATGCTGACTTCGTTATTGGCGCTGCCAATATAATTGAACTTGTCGGCCTTGAATTTGGCTTTTTCGTTGCCAAACAGCGGATCGAAGGGCGCCGCCCGTGCGATGGTCGCGAAAACCGTCCCGTCCTGGGGCGCCGCCTTATAAAGCCAGTTGGCCAGCTTCAGGCTGCCCGCGCCCGGCATGTTTTGCGGGACGATCGTCGGATTTCCCGGAATATGCTTGCCGATATGGCGTGCCACCAAGCGTGCATAGGTGTCATAGCCGCCGCCCACGCTATAGCCGATTTGAAGCTCGACAGTCTTACCCTTGTAAAAGTCTGCCACGGAATCCGCCCGCGCCGTTGATGTAACGGCCAGCGCCGCCACCCC
>JAOUMF010000147.1 GCA_029881615.1 Alphaproteobacteria bacterium
CCCCGGCCAGATGCGAGTTGATGCAGTATTCGCAGCCATTGGTGACGCTGACCGCCACATAGATCATTTCCTTGGTCAGCGGGTCCAGCGCGCCCGGCGCCATGACCTGCTTGATGCTCTCCCAGGTGCGTTTCAGGGTCGCCGGGTCCTGCGCCAGCGCCTTCCAGAAATTGTTGATCCAGTCGGTCTTGCGGGTCGCCATGATGTCGTCATAGACCGCGCGGACCTCTGGCGAAGCATCCCCGTATTCCACGAATTTTCCGATCGGCATGGCCTGTCCCTTCCCTTGCCCGGTTGCGATTACGATTGCGATTGCGATAGCAGGCAACAGATTAGAGCCATTCCCGGCAACAGGGAACCACCCCTCACCCTGCGGCCAAATATCCATCCCTGCCCCGCCTTGCAGTCTGCTAGACTGCCGCCACTTTCAAATCTCACCCGGAAACGATCGGCATCATTCATGGCATCAGGCGGCGATTTTCCGACGGACCGGCATGGCTGGGCGGAGCTTCTGCCCGAGCGGCGGGCGAGCGAGCCCTTGCGCGGCGACCACCGGGTCGCCTGGGCGGTGATCGGCGCCGGGGTGACCGGGCTGGCCTGCGCGCGGCGGCTGGCCGCGCTGCATCCCGACCAGGAAATCCTGCTGCTGGAGGCGCGCCTGGTCGGCCAGGGGGCGTCGGGGCGCAATTCCGGCTTCGCCGTCGCGGTCAGCCAGTTTTCCGGCGGCGTCAAACCGGGCGAACTCGATAACTGCCGCCGCATCAACCGCATCAACCGGGCCGGGCTGGATCTGCTGCGGGCGCAGGTGGCGGACAACGCCATCGATTGCCAGTGGCGCGAGGACGGCTTCTACCACACCGCCGCCGACCGGAAGGCGCTCGCCGAACATGGCCATTTCCTGCGCTATCTGGAGGCGCTGGAGATCGCCCATGACCCCCTCGACGCCGGGGCCCTGGCCGCCCGCCTGGGCAGCGCCCATTACCGGGCCGGGGTTCACGTCCATGAAGGGGCGCTGCTGCAGCCGGCCGCCCTGGTGCGCGGGCTGGCCGACAGCCTGCCCGCCAATGTCCGGCTGCATGAGCGCAGTCCCGTTCTGGCGATCGAAAAGGGCGCGCCGCCGACCATCAGGCTGGCGCGGGGCGTTGTCCGGGCCGACAATGTGATCCTGGCCACCAATTACGAGGCGACGAAGCTGGGCTTCCTGCGCCGCTACCTGACCGCCAGCACCCTGTCGGGCAGTTTCACCCGGGTCCTGAACGACGAAGAGTTAGCCACCTTGGGCAGCGCGGCGGAATGGGGCGTGCTCTCGCTACATAGCGGCGGC
This sequence comes from Alphaproteobacteria bacterium, assembly GCA_029881615.1. Lineage (GTDB taxonomy): Bacteria > Pseudomonadota > Alphaproteobacteria > UBA8366 > JADFVY01 > JADFVY01. Next base: position 1,325 of record JAOUMF010000147.1, read on the forward strand.
GCGACGGTGCGGCTGACGGCGGACCGCCGGATCTGCCTGCGCAACACGGCGGAATTCAGCGGCGGCGCCCTGCTGTCCGAGGCGCAGCTGGCGGCCCGCCAGGCCATCCACCGCGCCGGGTTCGAGCGGCGCTTTCCACAGCTGGCCCATGTCCCCTTCGAATTCGCCTGGTCGGGGGTCGAGGGGATCAGCCGCAACGGCACCAATTTCTTCGGCCGCAAGGCGGACAACATCTATCTGGCGGGCGGCTATAACGGGTCGGGCGTCAGCCGGGGCACCGCCTTCGGCACGGCGCTGGCGGACTATGCCAGCGGCGGCCGGTCGGCGCTGATCGAGGATTGCCTGGCCTCGGCCCCCGGCGCCTGGATCCCGCCACGGCCCATCCTCGATATCGGCGCCTTCCTGACCGTCCGTTCGCGCTTCCGGGGCGTCGGCCTGGACCGGTGAGGCCGGGTGGAACAAGGGTGCGTGAAACAAGGGCGCCCGGCATCGACGGGTTTGGCCGGCCCCCGGCACGCGCCCCACATCCCCCCGCCGAAAAAAAACCGGTCGAACTTGCCCGGCCGCGCCTGATACTGTCCCCCGACCATAGCCGACCGAATGAAGCCGACAAAAGGATGAGATGAATGAAACAGGTTGCTGTCATCACCGGCGCCGCGCGCGGGATCGGGCTGGCCACCGCCAGGAAATTCCTTGCCGAGGGCTGGCGCGTCGTCATGCTGGATATCGACGGCGAGACCCAGGACCGCGCCCACCGCGAGCTGAACGACCCCGACAACACGCTGGCCCTTCAATGCGACGTGTCGGCCCCGGACCAGGTCGCCACCGCGATCGACGCGGCCGTCGCCCGCTTCGGCCGCATCGACGTGCTGGTGAACAATGCCGGCATCGCCATCTTCAGCCCGGTGATGGAAACCAGTTTCGAGGACTGGTCGGCGGTGCTGGCGACGAACCTGTCCGGCCCCTTCATCTGCACCAAGGCCTGCGTGCCGGCGATGCTGGCCGGCGGCGGCGGCAGCATCGTCAATATCACCTCGATCTCGGGCACCAGGGCCTCGACCCTGCGCGTGGCCTATGGCACCAGCAAGGCGGCGCTGATGCATCTGACCAAGCAGCTGGCGGCGGAACTGGGCACGCAGGGCATAAGGGTCAACGCCGTCTCGCCCGGCCCGGTGGATACCGCCATGGCCAAGAAGGTCCACACGCCCGACATCCGCGCCGACTATCACGACGCCATCCCGCTCAACCGATACGGCACGGAAGAGGAACTGGCCGAGGCCATCTTCTTCCTCGGCGGCGACCGTGCGAGCTACATCAACGGCACGGTGATCAATGTGGACGGCGGCTTCGCCGCAACCGGCATCGGCCTGGCGAGCCTGCGCGGCGCGGATTGACGCGAGGGGGGTGGGGGGCCAACCGGAAACACCCAACGATCTGTTATTATTCGGAAAACAAGAAACAAGGATGCCGTTGACCCGGAATTTCCCGAAGACGGTTGCGCGAATGGGTTTGGCGCATCATGGGCGGATATGCTACGATAAGGGCATAATCAGAAGGGTAATGACCCGGCGGGAATCACGCCGCGTCGGACGCATGAAAATGCGATCCTCCCCGGAAAGCGGCGGCCAGGGTTCGAGACAACGAACCGGCCTTCGGGCCCGCAATGGCATAAGGAGGAAGAACCATGGCCAAGAACCATCTTCGGCTCGTTCTGGCCGCAACCGCCATCCTGACCCTGTCGGCCTGCGGTGGCGGTGGCTCCCCGACGGGGACGATCATCGACATGGGCGCGGTAACCGGGTCCGGCGCGTCCAGTGATCCTTACACCCTGCCGCTGACGACGCCGCCCGGCACGAACGGAGGAATCGCCGATTACTACGCCGCCGGCGACGGCTACTGGAAAACCACCTGGTACGGGCAGGAAATCGATATCGGCGACGGTGTCGCGATACCGCCGGTTCTTTCGCCGGCGCTTCTGTACGACACCGCGACGGATACCTGGACAGCCAATGTCGACGGCTCGCCGGTCACCCTCGCCTGGGACGCGTCGGAGGGCCACTTCATGTGCACAAGTGCCGCCTGCGGCGCCGCCGCTTACAGCGCGACTCTCCTCAACACGTACGGCGACGGGGTGACCGAATACGGGGCCCTCGGGATTCTGCGGAGCTATACCGAGGCGCCGACTTATGACAGCGGGTCGGTCCTCGTGGCCTATTATGGCTTGAGGACGATCGCCGACGATATGCCGCAATCCGGCGGCGCGACATATTCCGGGACCATGCATGGTTTCCTGCATCGCCACCTGACGCAGCCGGTGCCGATCGTCAACGGAACCGTCGATATGACCGCCACCTTCACCAGCGGCGGGGGCACGCTGGACATTTACGGCACGGGAGAGCTCGACGCCACCGGCGTCGCTTCCAACGGCGAGGCAATCTATTCCGGCGGCGTGGTTGAGGTCTTCGGCCCCGCCACGATCGCCGGCAACAGCTTCAGCGGCACGATCTCGAGCAGGATATCGGGCATGTCCGGCGCGGCGGACGCCACCTGGACCAGCGGGTTCGCGGACGGCGCGTTCTTCGGACCGGCGGCGGACGAGGTGGTCGCCAGCTTCAAGTCGCCGGGCGACGTGCCGACCAACAGTTTCGGCAATGAGGCCGCGATCCTGATCGGCGGATTCACGGCGGCGCAGACACCATAAGCCGGGCGGCAGGGTTCGGCGCTTCGCTGAGACCGGTGTGAACGGCATATTCGGCGATAAGGCATAAAAACAAAGGTTAAGAACAGAAAGGAAAATGCAATGACTAAGAGAAAATCTGGCGGGATCGCGTCTTTCGCCGCCGCCCTGGCGCTGGCCGGCTGCGGCGGGGGCGGGGGCGCCGCCTTCGACCCGTTCCCGGCCACCGACAATGTGCTGCCGGCGGAGCATCCGGGCGCCGGCGCGCCCATGCAGACGCTGGCGGATCACGCGGCCGCCGGCGGCACCTGGCGGGTCAATCTCGACGGGCAGGCGGGTGTGTCGACCGCGGGCGACATGACCCTGTACGACGCGCTCACCTACGATGCCGACCTCGACGTGTGGGGCATTTATGTGAACGGGGAAATGATAGCCCTTTCTTTCGTGAGCGGCTCGACGAACACATACGAGGCCACCTGCTCGTTTCTGACCAATTGCCAGATATGGCTCGTGCCCGACCGGGTGGCGACGGGAACCACCGACTACGGCGCGTTCGGGTTTGTATATGTCAACGGGGTTTGGCCTTCCGTTGCGGCCGAATATTTCCATTACGGCCTGAAGACGCCGGTTTCCGCCATGCCCGTTGGCGGAACGGCGAGCTATTCAGGCGAGTGGGAGGCCAATTTCGCTTTCCTCGGCGACCCGCAGGAATATCGGGGAACCGCGACGGTGGAGGCTACCTTCGCGCCCGATGGCGGGACCGTAGCAGTTAGCGTCGGCATGGCCTCTCCCTTCCCGTTCGACCTGTCGGGCTCCGCGACCATTTCCGGCAACAGCTATGCGGGAACCATGACGGGAACGATGGTCGACATTGATGGAAATTCATACACCTTCGCCGCCGCGGCCGGTAACACCGTGTCCGGCGCGTTCTACGGCCCGGACCAGACCGGTACGTCAGGCGAAACCGCCGGCGTCTTCCACGTCGCCACCGACCCGGCCGACGCGAACCAGATGGAAATCGCCGGCGGCTTCTGGGCGCAGCAGACGTCCTATGCCGCGCCGTGAGGCAGCACGAAAGCAAAGGAAGGACAGGAAGGAGAAAAAGATGAACAGGGGAAAATACGGCAGGGCCGCGTCTCTTGCGGCGGCCCTGGCCGCGGCCATGGCCCTCGCGGGCTGTTTCGGCGGCGGCGGGAGCGGCGCGCCGTCAACGACTGCCGGCACGCTCGCCGATCCTTATGTGGTGCCTGACCGTGCCAACAGCGACACGACAGGCGGCATCGAAGATTATTTCGCTCAGGGCGGTGTGTGGAGTATCGGTTTTGCAAGAACAGGGTTCTCAACTGGCGCCGGTGCGTTCCTGTTCGACAGAGGTAATCTCTATTACGATACCGCGGCCGGCGACTGGATTCTGCCGACAGGCAGCGCCGATTACAGAATGACGGCCGATGGTGGCGGCCGATATGTGTCATCAGGCTGTGCCAATGCAGGCGACTGCATCACTCTGTACGTCCACGACGCAGACCCGATCGCGTCGCAATATGGTACTTTTGCACTGGCCAAAGCAGACAACGGAACAGGCGAAACAGCCTTCATGGCTGGATACGGCGGGCTCAGGACAAACGGTTCCCTCGTGCCTACCAGGGGGACAGCGACCTACAGCGGCGATTTCGAGGGGTATGGCAACCAGGGCGCAAGCGTGTATGAATTGACCGGCGCCGTGGACGTCTCGGTGGATTTCGCCGGCGCCGCGCTAACGATGGACGCCGCCGGTGCAATCGCAGGCCATCCGGGCGGCGCCGACGCCTTTACGATCACCGCCACCGCGCCCATAACGACCTCCACCTATAGCACCAATTCCTTTTACGGCACCGGCGTGTCCGGCAGCATTACGTCGTCCGGGACCGCGTTGGCCAGTTATTCCGGAAGCTTCTGGGGTGCCTTCTTTGGCCCCGACGCAAGCGAGGCCGTGGGAATGGTCGCAATCCGCGATACTTCCGGCTCTGGCGACTTCATCACCGGCGGCTTCTGGACACAGCAGACGTCCTACACCCCCTAGCCCCGCCGGCGGCAAGGCGCGCTAC
>JAOUMF010000148.1 GCA_029881615.1 Alphaproteobacteria bacterium
GGGGTCCCTGCCGTAAAAACCGCCACTGATCCTGTCGCCGGTAGAATTCGTCACCGAGATCACGCCGGCGGTTTCTACCGCGGCCGGTCCGTAGAACGCGCCCTCCATGGAGCCGCTGTATGAAGTATCCGCCAGGGCGCCGATGGACAGCGACCCCGTTGCCCGTGTGCTGTCATAGCGATTGCCGGTGATCGTCCCCGTGCTGTTCAAAGTATAGCTGGCGACGACCGCGCCGCCGCCGTCGAGCACATCGCCGGAAGACGAGAAGGTGACGTCACCGGTCCCGAAATCGACGGAGATACCGTCGGCTCCACCGGCCGACACGGTTTGGTGCATGGTCCCACCGACCGCAGTCGCTTCGCCCTTGAAATACATGCCGTATGCCGCCGTTCCTGTTGTTGGCATGCCGTCGGTTCCTGTGGCGGGGGTCTTCAGCCCGGTATAGAAATAGGCGATATCGACGTCGCCGGTTGGGTCCTCGGTCGTCACCGTGCCGAAACTGCCGTACCGCCCGCCCAGGAAGAACCCGCCAAGGATGCCCACGTCAAAGGCTTCACTGGCATCGAACAGGTCCAGAACGATGCAGAGTTCCGTGCCGCAGGTGCCGGTTGCGTAGTCGGTGGACGGGTCGGAACCGTCTGCGGCGAGGGTGTGATCCGCGCCGTTTACCGAAACCGTCCAGGTATCGTTGACGGTGTCGTAGGCCATGCTCATGCCAAAGGTGGCCCAGGCCCCCGAAGCGTTCACGTTCACATGGTCATATGGGAACTTCCAGACGCCACCGGTCGAAACAAGGCCGGCAATGTCCTTGGGGGCGGCCGGGTCGTATTCCAGGGGGACGGTCCAGGGATTGGCAGCCGTGCCAAGCGCCGCCCCACCGCCACCGCCGCCGAAGCAGCCGCCGAGAATCGATGCCGTCAGCAGGACAAGGCCCGGCGTCAGGGTCTTCCGGAACAAGGATTTCATGTGCAACCCCATTTTTATGTCAGTTATGGGGCATGCTAACGCCGGAAGACCGGGCGGAATATCGCCCAGCTGGGCGATATGGCGATCTTTTCCCAAGATTCAGGCGGGATGCCGGATACCAAGCGGCCTCATATTTCGAGGCAGCGCCATGCATTCCCTCGGCAAGGGAATGTTTGCGTGGAATCGGTACTCGTCACCGCGAGGCTGCATCGCGGCCGTCTCGCAATGACGCTTATTTTTCCGCGCTAATGTCGTTCGGCATCATGGCCGGCCAATGGCCACCTCAGGCTTCCCGCGCCACCCCCGACAGGGTTTCGCCCTTGCTCTCGGCGATGGCCGCCTGGGCCGCCGCCAGACGCGCGATGGGAACGCGGAAGGGCGAGCAGGACACGTAATCCAGCCCCACCTTGTGGCAGAAGGCAACCGAAGCCGGGTCGCCGCCATGTTCGCCGCAGATGCCCAGCTTGATGTCGGGTCGGGTCTGACGGCCGCGTTCGACGCCGATTTCCATCAACTCGCCAACGCCTTCGGTGTCGACGCTGACGAAGGGGTCGATTTCGAGAATGCCCTGGCGCTCGTAATATTGCAGGAAATTGCCGGCGTCGTCACGACTCAGACCAAAGCAGGTCTGGGTCAGGTCGTTGGTGCCGAAGCTGAAGAATTCGGCCAGTTCCGCGATCTCGGCGGCGCGCAGACAGGCGCGTGGCAGCTCGATCATGGTGCCGGTGATGTAATGCGGCTTGCGGCCCTTTTCGGCCTCCACCTCGCCGGCAACCCGGTCGATGATGGCTTTCAGAATCTCCAGTTCCTTGCGGGTGGCGATCAGCGGCACCATGACTTCGGGCTTTACGATCTTGCCGGTTTCCTGCTCAACCGTGACCGCGGCCTCGAAAATGGCGCGGGCCTGCATTTCGCAGATTTCCGGATAGCTGATGGCCAGGCGGCAGCCGCGATGGCCCAGCATGGGATTGACCTCATGCAGCTCGGCGGCGCGGCGGCGTACATCTTCCACCGTTACCCCGGCGGCGTCGGCCACTTCCTTCATTTCGTCGTCGCCCTTGGGCAGAAATTCATGCAAAGGCGGGTCCAGCAGGCGGATGGTGACCGGCATGTCGCCCATGATGCGGAACATTTCGGCGAAATCGTCACGCTGCATCGGCAGAATCTTGGTCAAAGCGGCGCGCCGGCCTTCTTCGGTCTCGGCCAGGATCATTTCGCGCACGGCGATGATGCGCTCGGTCTCGAAGAACATATGTTCGGTACGGCAGAGCCCGATCCCCTCGGCGCCGAACTGAATCGACGTCCGCGCGTCGTCGGGCGTGTCGGCGTTGGCGCGCACGCCCAACGTCCGCAATTCGTCGGCCCATTCCATCAGGCGCGTGAAATCGCCAGACAGTTCCGGCTGTACCGTCGGCACCTCGCCCAACATGACCTCGCCGGCGGCGCCGTCGATGGTGATCCAGTCGCCTTCGCCAACAATGGTGCCGCCCACCTTCATGGTGCGCTCTTTCTCGTTGACGCGCAGGTCGCCGGCGCCGGCCACACAGGGCCGGCCCATGCCGCGTGCCACCACAGCCGCATGGCTGGTCATGCCGCCGCGCGTGGTCAGGATGCCCTGGGCGGCATGCATGCCGTGAATATCTTCCGGGCTTGTCTCGGTGCGTACCAGAATGACCCGTTCGCCCTTTGCCGCCGCCGCCTCGGCTTCGTCGGCGGTGAAGGCTGCCTTGCCCGATGCCGCGCCCGGCGAGGCCGGCAGGCCCTTGGCGATAATCCGGCGCTCGGCGGCTGGATCCAGGGTCGGATGCAGCAACTGATCCAGTGCGTTGGGCTCGATCCGGCTGACCGCCGTGGGGCGGTCGATCAAGCCGCTATCCGCCATCTCCACGGCGATCCGCAGGGCTGCATGGGTGGTCCGCTTGCCGTTGCGGGTTTGCAGCATCCACAGCTTGTCCTTCTGGACGGTGAATTCGATATCCTGCATGTCCCGGTAATGGGTTTCCAGCTTGCCGCGGATGTCGTCCAACTGGGCGAAAACTTCGGGCATGACCTCTTCCATCGCCGGCAGGTCCGACCCGTTGGCGTTCTTTCCCGCGACGGTCAGATGCTGCGGCGTGCGAATGCCGGCCACCACGTCCTCGCCCTGGGCATTGACCAGATATTCGCCATAGAAGGCGTTTTCGCCGGTCGAGGGATCGCGGGTGAAGGCGACGCCAGTGGCGCAATCCTCGCCCATATTGCCGAATACCATGGCCTGAACATTGACCGCCGTGCCCCACTCGGCGGGAATGTCGTGCAGTCGGCGGTAGGTCACCGCGCGTGGGGTCATCCAGCTGCTGAAGACCGCGCCGATGGCGCCCCATAACTGTTCTTTCGGATCCTGCGGGAAAGGCTTGCCGAGTTCGTCCTCGACCCGCGCCTTGTAGGCGGCGACCAGCCCCTTCAGCGCATCGGCGTCAAGTTCGGTGTCGAGCATGACCCCGCGCTCTTCCTTGTGCAGCTCCAGGATTTCCTCGAAATAGTAATGTTCCACGCCCAGCACGACCGCGGAATACATCTGGATGAAGCGACGATAGCTGTCATAGGCAAAGCGGGGATTGCCGCTCATCTTGGCCAGGCCTTCGACGGTCTGGTCGTTCAGGCCAAGATTCAGCACGGTGTCCATCATGCCGGGCATCGATGCCCGCGCGCCCGATCGCACCGAAACCAGAAGCGGCGCCGATTTGTCGCCGAACTTCATGCCGCCGACCTTGCTCTCGATACCGGCGATAGCCGCGGTAATCTGGTCTGTCAGATCGCCCGGATAGGTGTTGCCGTTCTGGTAATAGAAAGTGCAAACCTCGGTATTGATGGTGAATCCCGGCGGCACGGGCAGCCCCAGATGACACATTTCCGCCAGGTTGGCGCCCTTGCCGCCCAGCAGTTCACGCATGTCCGCGCGGCCCTCGGCCGCCCCGTCACCGAATTCATATACCCACTTGCTCATGACCGCTCCGCTATCCCTCGATCTGGCTGAAATCCGCAATCAAACCCATGGTGGCGCGGATTTGCGACAATAGCCGCAGACGATTTACCCGCATGTTCGCGTCCTCGGCATTGACGATTACCTTGTCGAAAAATTCGTCGACAGGCCCCCGCAAGGCCGCTAGCGCCGCCATGGCACTAGTGAATTCCTCTTCCTCGACCGCTTTGGCGACAGCTGTCGAGGCCGCTTCAAGCGCGCGGCCCAGGGCCGCTTCTTCGTCCTGTTCATATCCGCCCTTGTCGGGCGCCGCGTCATGGGAGACGCCATCCTTCTTTTCCTCGATGCGCAGGATGTTGGCGGCACGGCGGAAGGCCGTCAACAGGTTTGCGCCGTCTTCGCTGGAAATGAAGTCCTGCAGCGCCTCGACGCGCGCCAGCAGGCGCACCAGGTCGTCCTCGCCGCCCAGCGCGAACACCGCGGCGATCAAATCATGCCGCACGCCCTCGCCCTTGAGATGGGCGGCGACCCGGTCGGCGAAAAACGAGAGGAGATCGTTGCAAAGCGAGGTTTTATCGATCTTAGCGGTCAAGGGATCGGGGTAATTGTCGAAGCTGGCGCCGAAAGCAGGCAGCAGGTTGACCCTTAGCCCGTTTTCGATAATCAGACGAATTACACCCAGCGCGGCGCGGCGCAGCGCATAGGGGTCTTTCGATCCCGTCGGTTTTTCGTCGATTGCCCAGAAACCCACCAGCGTGTCGATCTTGTCGGCCAGCGCCACGGCGACCGATACTGGTGCCGATGGGCAGGAATCGTTCGGCCCCTGCGGCGCGTAATGGTCGTGGATAGCATTGGCGACTTCTTCATGTTCACCGTCCGCCACCGCATAGTAGCGACCCATCAGGCCCTGCAGTTCCGGGAACTCGCCGACCATACCGGTCACCAGGTCGGCCTTGGCCAGCCGTGCCGCGCGGGTTACCCGGTCGCGGTCGGCGCCCTCGATATGTCTGGCAATTTCCACCGCCAGCGCCTGGATGCGATCCACCTTGGCGTCCAGCGTACCCAGCTTTGCATGGAAGGTGATGTCGGCCAGTTGCGTGGTGCGGCTCGACAATGTTTCCTTGCGGTCCTGGTCCCAGAAGAAGCGGGCGTCCGACAGACGGGCACGCAGCACACGCTCGTTACCGGCGATGATTTGCGCCCCGTCATCCGCGGTCTTCATATTGGAGACCAGCGCGAAGCGCGGCGCCATCGAACCGTCTTCCCGCAGCAACGTGAAGTATTTCTGGTGACTGCGCATGGCGGTGGTCAACACTTCCGGCGGCAGGTCCATGAATTCCGCGTCGATACCGCCGATCAGCACCACCGGCCATTCCACCAGGCCGGTCACTTCGTCCAGCAGGCCCGGGTCTTCCTTCAGGTCCAGATTTTCCGCGTTGGCCAGCCTGTCGAGATCCTCTGCGATGATGCGGCGGCGTTCGGCCGCGTCGAGGACGACGTATCCATGTTTCAGGTCGGCAACGTAATCCTTGAAATTGTTGGCGGTCATGTAATCGGGCGACAGGAACCGGTGGCCCCATGTCAGATGCCCGAAAGCGATGCTCTGGCCGCCCAGATCAAGCGCTCCGTCAAGCGCCACGCCGTCGAACACGGCCATGATGGAATGCAGCGGGCGCACCCAGCGGCTGACATTGCCGCCCCAACGCATGGATTTCGGCCAGACCAGCTTGTGGATTGCGGCGGTTACCAGTTCCGGCAGGACATCCTTTGTTTCGCGGCCTTTCTTGTCGATGATCGCGAACCAGATATCGCCCTTCGGGGTTTCGCGCTTCTCGCACTCGTCCAGTGACTTTATCCCGGCGCCACGCAGGAAGCCCTCAATGGCTTTGTCAGGCGCCCCAACCTTGGGGCCCTTGCGTTCTTCCTTGATGTCGGGCTGGCGCGTTGGAATACCGTCGATATGCAGCGCGAGGCGGCGCGGCGTCACATAGGCGTTGGCGCTGGTGAATTCCAGTCCGGCCCCGGTCAGCCCCTCGCAGACCAGCCGTTTCAACTCCTCGGTTCCGCGCGCTTGCATGCGCGCCGGGATTTCCTCGGAAAAAAGTTCCAGCAGAAGTTCGGCCATCACGCGTGCCC
>JAOUMF010000149.1 GCA_029881615.1 Alphaproteobacteria bacterium
GCCGCGTTCAGCGCCTCGTCCAGCGTCAGCGCCACCGTCACCCCCTTGCCGGCCGCCAACCCGTCGGCCTTGACCACGATCGGCGCCCCATGTTCGTTGATGAACGCCTTGGCCTTTTCGATGTCGGTGAACCGGCCATAGGCCGCTGTCGGGATCTCATATTTTGCACAGATATCCTTCATGAAGCCCTTGGAGCCTTCCAGCTCGGCCGCCGCCGCGCGCGGGCCGAAGGCCTTGATGCCCATCTCTTCCAGGCGGTCCACCAGCCCCATCACCAGCGGCTGTTCCGGCCCGACAACCACGAGATCGACCGACTGGGATATCGCGAAATCAACCAGCCCATCGACATCGTCGGCGGCAATGGCGATGCATTCGGCCTCTTGCGCGATACCCGCATTGCCCGGCGCGCACCACAGCTTATCGCATAGCGGCGAGGCCGCGATGGCCCAGCATAATGAATGTTCGCGACCGCCCGATCCGACCACCAGTATTTTCATGCTTTGGATGTTCCGTTTTGGCTTTTGCATTAAGGGAGCGTTCTTCTTATCATAGCCGGCATAACGATATGACTGATTTTTCACCACCCCCCTCCGGCAATGTCGCCGAATTCACTGTCTCCGAACTCAGCCAGGCGCTGAAACGTTCGGTGGAGGAAAATTTTGCCTGGGTCCGGGTGCGCGGCGAAATTTCCGGTTTCAAGCGCGCCGCCTCCGGCCACCTCTATTTGGCGTTGAAGGACGAGGGCGCCGTACTGGACGGAGTCTGCTGGAAGGGCGTGGCCGCGCGGCTGGGTATATCGCCCGAAGACGGGCTTGAAGTCATCGTCACCGGCAAGCTGACCACCTATCCCGGCCGCTCGAAATACCAGATCGTCATCGATTCGATGGAAATGGCGGGCGAAGGCGCGCTGCTGAAGCTATTGGAGGATCGCCGCAAGAAACTGGCGGCCGAGGGGCTGTTCGACGAATCGCGCAAGCGCCCCCTGCCCTTTCTGCCCGAGGTGATCGGCGTGGTGACATCGCCGACCGGCGCGGTGATCCGCGATATCCTGCACCGGCTGCGCGACCGTTTCCCGCGCCATGTGCTGGTCTGGCCCGTGCTGGTGCAGGGCCAGGACGCGGCGGAACAGGTGGCCGCCGCCATCGCGGGATTCAATGCGATCCAGCCCGGCGGCGCCGTGCCCCGGCCGGACCTGCTGATCGTTGCGCGCGGCGGCGGAAGCCTGGAAGACCTGTGGGCCTTCAACGAGGAAATCGTGGTGCGCGCGGCCGCCGAATCGAAAATCCCGCTAATATCGGCGGTGGGGCACGAGACCGACACCACCCTGATCGATTTCGCTTCCGACCGGCGCGCCCCCACACCCACGGCGGCCGCCGAGATCGCGGTGCCGGTGCGCGCCGAACTACAGGGCGATATCCTGAATTTCGAACGCCGCATGGTGGGCGCCGCCAGCCGCATGCTGGACGAGCGCCGTATTCGCATCGAAGGGCTGGGCCGCGGACTGCCCAGCCGCGATTCGATCCTCGCCGTACCGCTGCAACGGCTGGACGCGGCTTTCGAGCGGCTGCGCAGCGCGGCACGGACCTACACGACCGAGCGGCTGCGCCGGACCGAACGGCTGAGCGCGCAGCTGAAGCATCCCAGGGAACAGCTCGCCGACCTCGCCGCGAAGGTTGTGGCGGAATCGCGGATGATGGAAGCAGCATTGCGAGCGATCGTCGGCCGGGCGCGCGACCGCGGTGCAACGGCGGCCAATCGCCTGTCGCTGCGCGCCGCGGAACGGGCGCGGGTGGAAGGGACGAGGCAGCTCCATGATTACGCGCCCAGGCTGGCACGGGCAACCCGACGACGGGTTGACGAGGATGCAAAGCGCCTGACCCAGTTGGGCAGCCTGCTGGAGAGCTTTTCCTTCCACCGGGTGCTGGAACGCGGCTATGCCGTGGTACGCGATGCCAGGGGGCGGCCGGTTACGGCGGCGGCGGCGACATCGCCGGGCCAGCAGGTCGCGCTGCAGTTCCACGATGATTCAGTCGGGGCGGCGATCGTCGGCAAAACGCCGGCGCCATCCCCCGCAAAACCGGCAGCGGGGCCGGGTAAAAAGGACGACAAACAAGGGAGCCTTCTTTGAAACGCCTTTGCTTATTATCGATAATCGCCATTTTATTTCCCAATATCGCGCTAGCCGACCGGAACCTCACCCTCAACGGAAATTTCATCCAGGGCGGGCTGGTCGTCGGCAAAATCGACCCCAAGGCAACGGTTGAATTCGATGGCAAGAAACTACGGGTCTCGCCGGAGGGCGATTTCCTGTTCGGTTTCGGCCGTGACGCGCCGGCCAAGGCGAAACTGACGGTACACATGCCCGACGGATATGTGCATGTACAGGAAATCGACGTCAAACAGCGCGAATACAAAGTTCAGCGCATCGATGGTCTGCCGCCCAAGAAAGTGACGCCGCCGGACGATCCCGAACTTTGGGCGAAACTGAAGGAAGAACGCCGCAAAACCAAGATCGCGCGCGACCTGGACCTGCCCCAACCGGGATTCCTGTCGGGCTGGATCTGGCCGGCCGAAGGGCGTATTTCCGGCGTCTTCGGTAGCCAGCGCATCCTCAACGGCAAGCCGAAAAATCCCCATTCCGGCGTCGACGTGGCCGCGCCGACGGGAACCCCCATCATCGCGCCAGCCGATGGCGAAATCGTGCTGGCGGAACCGGACATGTATTTCAATGGCAGTATGGTCTTCATCGATCATGGGCACGGCCTGAAAACCGCCTATCTGCATATGAACCAGATCGACGTGAAGGTCGGGCAAAAGGTGAAGCGCGGCGAGCAAATCGGCACCATCGGCGCCACCGGCCGCGTCACCGGCCCCCATCTGCACTGGATGATGTACTGGTTCGACGTAAAGCTGGACGCCGCCTGGGTGGTTCCCGAACGGCCGGGCAGCCGGGGTTAGTCCACCGGGAACAATATCTCCACCGCCGCCGCCTCGACCGAAATATCCAGCGGGGCCTCGTCGATCAGGTCGCCGTCGCTCTGGCAGGGTTCGCCCGCCGGCGCAAGGATGCGCACCCTGGCCGCCGGAATGACCGAGACATCGCCCAGCCGGTAAAGCCGGTTGGCGACCAGCGCCAACCCATAGCGCAGCACATTCCAGCGCCCGGTCCGGGTCAGCAGCACGGCGTACAGCAGAGGCTCGCGCATATCGGCGTCGGGCGCGCAGGTAAACTTGCCGCCATAAAGCCGCCCGTTCATGACGATGACCGAGGCGGCCCGATAGGGCTTGCCGTCGATTTCCACTTCGATCATGCGCCTTGGCCCGGCCAGCCATTCCTGGAAACCGGCGACGTAATAGGCGCCTTCGCCCAGCAGGCGCTTCAGCGCGGGACGAACCCGCGTAATGGCGCGCGCGTCGGTCCCCGCGCTGACCATCAGGCAACAATGGCGCCCCCCGGCATTGGCGGCCGCCACCGGCTGGCGCCGGCCCGTCATGATGGTCTCGACCGCGCGCGCGATGTCGGACCCGATCCCGATTTCATGGGCCAGCACGTTCGCGGTGCCCAGCGGGATGATACCCAGCGGCAATGCCCGCCCGACAAGCCCGTTGACGACCTCGTTAATGGTGCCGTCGCCGCCCGCCGCCACCACGGCATCGAAGTCGGCCTCGTCGGCCTCGCGCGCAATCCGTTCCGCATCCCCGCGCGCGGCGGTTTCGGCGATGGTGATGCCGCAGCCCGCCGCTTTCAGCAGCTCCAGAGCCCGGCGATAATGCCGCGCCCGGCGCTGCCCGGCGGTGGGGTTGCGAATAATGAGAAGGCGTGGTGGCGGTGGCATCAATCCGGCCAGCGTTTGTGGACCCAGAACCACTGTTCGGGCTGTTCGCGGACCCAGCCTTCCAGCATCTCGTTCATGCGGCCCATCAGGATGGCCATGTCCTCGTTGCGGTCGCCGGTGTCGGGCAGTTCCAGCGGCGGGTAGATGGTCAGGCGGAAATGGCTGCCGCCCAGCCTTTCGGTTTTCGTCGGCACCAACGGGCAGCGGAAGGCCAGGGCCAGGCGCGCGGGTAGCGGCGAGGTCATGGCGTCGCGGCCGAAGAACGGCACCGGCACGCCCTCGTTCAGCTTCTGGTCGAACAGCACGCCGATCCAGTCGCCGCGTTTCAACGTCTCCATGGCGCCGACGGCGGCCGCGCGCCCCTTGGCCAGCGGCGTCGCGTTGTAGTCGCGGCGCGCCCACAGCACCAGCTTGTTGACCCAGCGATTCTGGGCCGGGCGGTAGATGACTGTCAGCGGCTTGCCGAGCCGGTTCAGCGTATGGCCGGCGGCCTCCCAGCTGCCGTAATGGCCCGCGATCAGTATCGCCGGCCCGCCCTTGTCGCGCAGCTGACCCAGGATTTCGCCGCCCACCACCTCGATCCGGCCGGCGCCGTCCAGTTCACCCAGATGCGGCCATTCGCCCAGCATGCAGCCAAGATTGCGCCAGACCCCATCCATGATAGCGTCGATTTCCGCCGCCGTTTTTTCCGGAAAAACCCGTTCCAGATTGCGCCGGGCGATACGGTCGGCCTTCATGCGCGGGCCGACAACACGCATCAGCCAACTGCCCAGCGCGGTCGCCCGGTCGAGCGGCAACACCGCCAGGAAACCGTACAACAACCATGCGCCGACCGCCTGTGGGGGATGGGCAAACCAGCGTGTCAGCTTGCGCTGCAAGGGCGTGTAGTCAGCCATGACGCAACCCCGCCAGCAAAACCTTGTCGAGCAACCCCGGTTCCTGCCACACGACTTCCACCTCGACCACCATGACCGGCGCGCGCAAATCCGGCGGCAGGCGCACGGCGTCCTTGGCCGTGGTCACCGGCAGCGCGCCCAGCGCCCAGGCCGCGTCGATAAGTTCCCTGACTTCCTTGTAACCATAAGGGTGGTGATCAGGAAACCCCCGCTGTTCGACCAGGTTGCAGCCCAGCGCGCGGACCGTATCGAAGAATTTTTCCGGCCGCCCGATCCCGGCGAAGGCCAATACGCTTTCGCCGTCCAGCGCGCGGGCCTCCTCGGTCGGCTTCAGGTGCCCGTTCAACAGCGCCATTCCTTGCGGCAGGCTTTGCGCCACGCCCGTCTTGTCGTCGCCCAGGATCACCACCGCATCGGCGCGCGCCAGCCCCTCGCCCACGGACTCGCGCAACGGCCCGGCCGGAATGATCCGGCCATTGCCGAACCCGGTCCCGCCATCGACGACCACGATGGAAACGGCCTTGACGAGGCCCGGATTCTGGTGGCCATCATCCATGACGATAATCTGCGCCCCATCAGCCGCGGCGGCCTTCGCCCCGGCGACCCGGTCCGCCGCCACCCAGCAGGGCGCCGTCGCCGCCAGCAGCAGCGGCTCGTCGCCCACATCGGCCGCTGTGTGAATGCCGGGCACCACGCGCACCGGCCCCTTCAGCCTGCCGCCATAACCGCGGCTGAGGAAATGCGCATTGACGCCCTGGGCGATCATATGGCGGGCGATCGCCTGGGCCACCGGCGTCTTGCCCGCCCCGCCGGCCACCAGATTGCCGACGCAGATCACCGGCACCGGTGGCTGTTGCGGGCTCACCGCCATCCGGCGCAGCTTTCCTGCCACCCCGTAGACCGCGCCCAGCGGCATCAGCAGGGTAGACAGGGCCGATGGGCCGGCGGTCCAGAAGGCGGGCGCGCGCATGGCCTATCGCCCCCCCGGCAAGGCTTCGACGAAAGGCGTCAACGCGCCGGCGATACGATCCACGGCATCCGAATTCTCGATCGATACCTTGCGCGCGGCCTTCGCCAGGCGCTTGCGCTTGTCGTGATCTTCCAGCAAGCGCGCCACCGCCATGATCAGCCCGGACTCGTTTTCAAATGACATGGCGGATTCGGCCGCCGCCAGGTCGGCG
>JAOUMF010000150.1 GCA_029881615.1 Alphaproteobacteria bacterium
CCAGCGCCCACATCTTAATTTACACAGTTTGTCTTCGGGTTAATTTGCCCCTCCCACCCCCACGCCGCAAACCCGACAGCACGCGTCGCACTGCCGTTAGCCTTGAAACCGTGCCGGTGGTGTGGATTACTCATGAAATTATCGGACATCGTCCGGGCCTCCGCGGGGGGCGTCGGGGGTGTTTTTTGCATTGGGAGATTTGGGTCATGAAGAATACGGCGCGCGTTGTAGTCATCGGGGGCGGGGTTGTCGGCGTTTCGACGCTTTATCATCTGGCAAAGAAGGGCTGGACGGACTGCGTGCTGGTGGAACGCACCGAACTTACCGCCGGATCGACCTGGCATGCCGCCGGGCTGCTACCGCTGTTCAACATGTCCTATTCGGTCGGGCAGATTCACAAGTATTCGGTGAAGTTCTACCAGGAGCTGGAAAAGGAAACCGGCCAGTCGGTGGGCTTCGCCAAGGTCGGCAATCTGCGGCTGGCGGACAATGAAGACCGCATGGACGAGTACCGCCACTATGCCGGCACCGCGGCGACCATCGGCGTCAATGTGGAATTCCTGACCCCCGAACAGATCAAGGAACTGGTGCCGCACGCCAATGTAGAGGGGCTGGTCGGCGGCATGCTGCATCCCGACGACGGCTATATTCAGCCGGCCGACCTGACCATGGCGCTGGCCAAGGGGGCACGCGACCTGGGCGCGACCATCTACCAGCAGACCCCGGTGGTCGCCATCGAGCGCACGTCGGGCGGCGAATGGCTGGTGAAGACCGAAAAGGGCGACATCCGCTGCGAGCATGTGGTCAGCGCCACCGGCAACTATGCGCGCCAGACCGGCCAGATGGTCGGGCTGGACGTGCCGGTCATTCCGGTCGAACATCAGTTCATCGTCACCGACCCGCATCCCCTGTTGCAGGAGCGCAAGAAGAATGGCGATCGCGAGATGCCGGTATTCCGCGAATCCGATGCTTCCTATTATATGCGCGAGGAACGCCAGGGACTGATCCTGGGCCCGTATGAAAAGGGCGCCCCTGCCTGTTTCGTCGACGGCGTGACCCCGGGCTTCGAAAAAGACCTGTTCCCCGGCGATCTGGAGCGGCTGGAGCCCCATATCGAGGCCGCCATCAACCGCGTGCCGATCTTCGGCGAGGTCGGCGTGAAGGACGTGATCAACGGCCCCATCGCCTATACCCCGGACGGCAGCCCGATCATCGGCCCGGCGCCGGGCCTGAAGAATTTCTGGCTGAACGAAGGGCACAGCTTCGGCATCACCGCGGCCGGCGGCGCCGGCTGGCAGATCGCGGAATGGATCGTCGAGGGGCGGCCCACCATCGACATGCTGGGCGTCGACCCGCGGCGCTTTGGCGAGCATGCCTCGCGCGCCTATCTGAAAAACAAGAACGAGGAAGCCTACGCCAACGTCTTCACCACCCATTTCCATGACGAAGAGCGGCCTGGCTGCCGCCCGCTGCGCACCACCCCCTGCTATGACCGCATGAAGGAAAAAGGCGCGGTGTTCGGTCATGTCTATGGCTGGGAGCGGCCGAACTGGTTCGCGCCCGAGGGCGTCGAGGCAAAGGATGTCTGGTCGTTCCGGCGCACCAATTATTTCGAGCATGTGGGCAACGAGTGCAAGAACGTGATGGAAAATGTCGGCGTTCTGGATATGTCGGCCTTCGCCAAATTCCGCGTATCGGGCCCGGGCGCCGAGGCCTGGCTCGATAATCTTGTGGCCAACCGCCTGCCGAAGAAGATCGGCCGCGTCGGGCTGTGCCATGCGCTGAACAAGGAAGGCGGCGTGCGCACGGAATTCACCATCACCCGCGACGCCCCGGATTCGTTCTATCTGGTTTCGGCCGGCGCGCTGGAACGTTTCGACTGGGATTATCTGGTCAAGCAGGCGCCCGACGACGGGTCGGTGCGCCTCGACAAGATCACCACCCAGCATGGCGTGCTGGTGGTCGCCGGACCGAAATCGCGCGAATTGATGAGCCGTGTGTCGGATTGCGATTTCTCCAACGAGGCCTTCCCCTGGCTGACCAGCCAGTTCAACGATGTGGGCGTGGCCCGATGCCGGCTTGTGCGGGTTAATTTCGTCGGCGAACTGGGCTGGGAAATCCATCACCCGATCGAGATGCAGAACCATATCTTCGACGCGCTGTTCAAGGCCGGCGAGGATCTGGGCGTGAAACCCTTCGGCATCCGGGCGATGAATTCCATGCGGCTGGAGAAATCCTACCGGCTGGTCGGCACCGAAATGTCGATCGAATATGCGGCATTCGAATCCGGCCTGGACCGCTTCGTGCATCCCAACAAGGGCGATTTCATCGGCCGCGACGCGCTGGTGAAATGGCAGCAAAAGGGCTTTACCAATCAGTTCGTCACGCTGGAAGTCCACGGCGTCACCGACGCCGACGCGCTGGGCAACGAGCCGCTGTTCATCGACAGCAAGATGGTCGGCCGCGCCACCGCCGGCGGCTTCGGCTGGCGCATCGGCAAAAGCCTCGCCATCGGCTTCCTGCACCCCGACCACGCGGCGGTGGGCACCGAGGTGGAGATCGACGTGCTGGGCAAAATGCTGAAAGCCACGGTCATCGAAGAAAGCCCCTACGACCCGGAGAACGCAAAACTGCGAGGGGTGGCGTAGGGGGAACGGGAGGAATATCCATGCCCAACGAAAATGGCGGTAGTGGCGGGTGTCTTTGCGGGGGGGTTCGCTATCGCGTGGATGGACCGCTTAGCGACGTCGGCGCCTGCCATTGCGGCCAGTGCCGGCGCACCACCGGGCATTTCTTCGCCGCCACGAGCTGCAAGCGCCCGGCGCTGACGCTGGAGTCCGACGAGACGCTGGCCTGGTACCAATCATCGCCGGGGGCGCGGCGGGGGTTCTGTTCGCGCTGTGGCGCCAGCCTGTTCTGGGAACGGATCGATGGCGACAAGGTCGATATCCTGGCCGGCACGCTGGACCAGCCCACGGGCCTGAAAATGATCAAGCATATTTTTGTCGACGACAAGGGCGACTATTACGATATCGACGATGGGCTGCCGCAATACGCGCAGTATCCCGGAACAGATTAATCCGGTTTCACGGAGAAGGCTCAATGCCGAACGAAAACGGAGGAGCCGGAGGATGCCTGTGCGGTGGCGTACGCTATCGGGTGACGGGTGGCCTGCGTGATGCGGTGGCCTGCCACTGCACCCAATGCCGCAAGACCACAGGGCATTACGGCGCCTTCTGCGCCAGCCGGAATGAAAACCTGACGCTCGAAAACGCCCGGAGCCTGACCTGGCATGAATCCTCGCCGGGGGTGCGCCGGGGGTTCTGCGACAAATGCGGGTCGACATTATTCTGGGACGACCGAACGCGGGATTATATAGCCATCGCGGCGGGGTCGCTGGATAAGCCGACCGGAATCAAGTTGATCAAGCACATCTTCACCGCCGACAAGGGCGACTATTACGATATCGACGATGGGCTGCCGCAATACGCGCGGTATCCCGAGACCGAATAAGTAGATCCTTACCCGGACATCCAGCAGGGCGACCTGACCCGGGCCGGCGTCACTCCATGCCGGGAGTGATCCAACGCTGGGTTCCCTCGCCCTGACAGGCGATGGCCGGATAATCACGCCGCGGCGAGCTGAATTGTCGCGTCAGGCTGTAGGTGCGGCAAGGCTTGCCGCCCGGACCGTCGAACCGGTCATTGATCCGGATAAGATAACTTTCCGAGCCTTGCGGATTTCGCCATACCGTGTGCTGGCCCGATGCCAATCGGTCCAGCGCGTCATGAAGCGCGCCGTCGCGCCCCTTGCGCATTGTTTTTGAGCCGCCGCCGGGAAGAATGGCTATCAGTTCCAACGTGGAAATTTCCAGCCCGGCGCCATCGAAATCGTGCCGACGCACGAAATGGCCCACCGCCGGCACGTAATACCATACACGCTTCTGCCAGGCGCCCGCTGGCGCCGGCGACCGTTCGCACTGAATGGTCTGGGCGGTGAAAGAACCGGCCGGCACCGTAACCGCCTCGCCCCCCATATTCGCGCATGTCCAACTGGAGTCACTGGCGTACCGCGGGGCGTTCTTGCCCTCGGCTTCGTTCCATTCCTCACTGGTCACATCAAAATAGATATCCATTCCCCGGTTTGGCGGCCATGACGTTTCACGCGGAAGGGTCGACTTGGCGACACCCTTCCAGCTTCCAAACTGCCAGGCCAGTTCCGGCAGGCCGAAATGCGGCCCGGTAACATAACTGTCGCCGAAACTGGTTTTCCAATTGATCCGCCCACCATCGACCCCGGTAACGGTGTGAATTTCGGCGCCGGAATAGACAAAATACGAGCCCACCGGATAAAGACCGGAAGGAATAGCCGCTTCAACGGCCACCACCTCGGGCGCATTTTCCGGCTGACTCTGCATATGGCGAATTAACGTGGCCGTGGCGGCGCCGGTGGCAGCCATGCCGTTATCCCGCTGATAGGCGGCGATCGCCCGTGCGGTTTTGGCACCCATTATCCCATCGACCGGCCCAGGTTTGTAACCGCGCTTGGTCAGAATCGACTGAACCGCGGCAAGTTCCGCCCGCGTCAACGGCAAATCAGGGGCGGCCGGTTCGGGCACTGACGTCGTCCGGGAGGCCGGTCTATCCGAACCGCACCCGGATAGAAACGCCAAAAACAACAAGGCCGCCATACAGGCCACAAAGACGCGCGCGACATTGCCGACGGCAACGCCACCAGGCGACTTGTGTAAATATAATCGTGGAATCATGCGCGTCGCGAATCCCGGATAGATATTTCCATGCCCCCCTTGTCGCGCAACATTGGGTCGGGATCAAGCCCGACAGGCCTTTCCGGCCGGTCAACCCGTATCGGTCAGCAAGGATACGCCATCGACACCGCCGTCGGAATCGCCTGGTATCCTCCATTCTCCGCCGCTATTTGGCGTACAGGCCAAGGCCGGATAAGAACGAGAATTCCCGGCACTACTTGCTATCAAATTGAAAACGCGGCACTGCCCACCGCCCTCGGTATCGCGAACAGCACCCGGTACGATTTCAAATTCGTCTTTTATGACAGTACTTCCCCACACGCTTTTCTCGCCGGCGGCAAGACCGTCAAGTGCGTCATGAATAGCCCGGGACAAACCCGCCCGAACCGCTGGCGGCCAATTCTTGGCGCCAGGACGAATTCCAACCAGGGTTTTGGTAATCCGCCTTCCATCGGCCATGATATCGCTCCGGGCAACGTAATGACGCACCGCCGGCGCATAGAGCCAGACTCGCCGGACCCACTCTCCCGGAGGCGCGGAATCGCGGTCGCACGCCAGGGCGACCACGTCAAACTGTCCGGCGGGAACCGACACATGTTCCGTACCGGTATTTTCACATCGCCATTCCTCGACAACCCCGTTTTCCGAAACTTCGAAAAACAGCGGCGATTCAGCCTTCACTGGCCACGACTTGCGCATATCGACACGGGCATCGGCTTCGCCATTTCCCGCGGGGCCGGTCCAGATGGATGGCGG
Organism: Alphaproteobacteria bacterium; assembly: GCA_029881615.1. GTDB lineage: Bacteria > Pseudomonadota > Alphaproteobacteria > UBA8366 > JADFVY01 > JADFVY01. Next base: position 5,525 of record JAOUMF010000150.1, read on the forward strand.
GATCAGGAAGTTGCGGTCGGCCGTGAAACGCACACCATTATCGACTTGCCAGAACAGTTTGTTCCCGGCGACCCCGACGACCGTCTCTACCCGGCCGTTGCTCCATATATAGACATCGCCGGCATCGTAATATGGCTGAATTTCGGCATGCGCGACAACAACTACCGCTTCCGGCGGATTTTCCACCGGGTCCGCGGCAGGCACCGTCGGCGATTTGGAACCGGCCGCGATGCGTAAACTATCGGCCAGTTCGGGCGTGATTACGCCATCGACCGTCAGTCCCGCATCCTTCTGGTAGGCCTTGATGGCCTGACTGGTCAGGGGGCCCATAAACCCATCGACGCCATCCGAATAATAGCCCAGCGCCGCCAGATCGGTC
>JAOUMF010000151.1 GCA_029881615.1 Alphaproteobacteria bacterium
CCGGGCGATGGATGGCGCCCGCCATGTGAACGCCCGCGCCACCTATATGCGCCAGGCGGCGCGGCTGATGGCCCTGTTCATCCGCCAGATGGAGGCCCTGGAACAGCGCCGCGACTTCGAAAGACATCCTCGCGGCGGCCTGGAAAAATCCCGGGGCGGTGTGGAGAGGAGCGGCCCGGTCAGCGTGGGAAGCGTCAATGTGGAGGCCGGCGGCCAGGCCATCGTCGGCATGGTCAGTGGCGGAACACGGGGCGAGGAACGAACCGCGAGGCCCCGGGGCCCCGGCGTGAAAACCGATTGATGGCGCCTTGCTTTTCCTCGTCGCGCCGCTGCAAAACCCCATGGAAGGGCGGCCGGTGATGCGCTGGGTGGCGGCGATGCATCTTAGCCCGCGTTGCGGGGCACGCACGCGCTGCGGCGCGGCCTGCCGGTCGCCGGCGCTGCGCGGGCGGGCGCGCTGCCGCATGCATGGCGGGCGGGCCGGGGCGCCGCGCGGCAATCGCAATGCGCTGAAACACGGGCTTTACGGCGCCGCCTGGCTGGCCGAGCGGCGGCGGATCAACGCCCTGCTGCGCGAAGGCCGGCAAGCCCTGCGGGATTTCGAGGATCGCCTGGCGGCGGAACGCGGGGCGGCGGTTGGCGATACGGCGAAACGCACGCGCTTCCCCGCCGCGCCGGTCAGGGCTTCACCGCCCCCGCCAGATAATCGATCGCGGCCTGGACGCCGCCACGGCCATGGGGAATGTCGAGCGCCGCCAGCGCGGTCTCGGTAACGCCCAGCGTTCCCAGCAGCATCGGCGCATTGACATGCCCCATATGGCCGATGCGGAAGCCCTTGCCGTTCAGGTCGCCGATGGCGATGCCCAGCACCACGCCGCATTTCTCGCGGCAATAATCCAGCAGGGGGGCCGGGTCGCGGCCGTTGGTCAGGATGGTGGTCACCGACGGCGCGCGCTCGGCGGGCTCGGTGATGTTGAATTCCAGCACCCCGCCCTCGGCCCAGACCGCGACCGCGGCATGCACGGCCCCGGCCAGCAGGCGGTGGCGTTCGAAAACATTCTCCAGCCCCTCGGCCAGCAGCATGTCGAGCGACTGGCGCAGGCCATACAGCATCTGCACCGGCGGCGTGCCGCAATATTTCATGTAATGCTCTTCGCCGTGACGTTCGGTCCAATCCCAGTAGCGGGTGCGGAAACCGGCCTCGCCATGGGCGGCCATCGCCTTCGGGCCGGCGGCGGCGAAGCTGATGCCCGGCGGCATCATCAGGCCCTTCTGCGAACAGGTGACGGCGACGTCGACGCCCCATTTGTCCATCTCGAATTCCATGGTGCCCAGCGAGGCGATGGCATCGACCATGAACAGCGCGTCATGGCCGGTGGCGTCGATGGCGCGGCGCAGGGCGGGAATATCGTTGACCACGCCCGAGGCGGTATCGACCTGCACCACCAGGATCGCCTTGATCCGGTCGGCCTTGTCCTTCCTGAGAAGGTCGGCGCGCAGATGGGCCTCCAGCAGGGCCGGGTCGACGGCGCGGCGCTGATCGCCGGTGACCGTTTCGACGCGCGCGCCCATGGCCTCGGCCATCTGGCCCCAGCCGGCGGCGAAGCGGCCGCTTTCCAGCACCAGCACCGTATCGCCGGCCGACAGCACGTTGGCCAATGCCCCTTCCCAGGCGCCGTGACCGTTGCCGATATAGATGTAGGGCTGCCCCTTCGTGCGGAACAGGCGGCGCAGATCGGCCAGGCTGCTGTCTGTTATGCCGACCAGCGGCCCGGTATAGATATCGACGGCCGGGCGGTGCATGGCCGCCAGCACTTCGTCGGGCACCGTGGTCGGGCCCGGGATGGAAAGGAATTGGCGGCCATTGCGAACGGTCATCGGGGAATTCTCCAGAATTGATTGCCCGGCGTGGATATCACGGAATTGCGGGCCATGGCAGGGGGAAAGACGAGAATTCCGGAAGAAGGCGGCGGCGCCCACGAAAATTTTACCGCGGCACCGCAAAATCGAGTCGTGTTACATTTCGACCAGAGGTATTTTATCGGTTCTACTATCTCAATTGGTTAAATTTGGCGACCATCCGGCAACGAGAGGACAGGATCGTGGACAACAAACCAATCCGCAAAAAAGCCAGCGATTTCAATCAGGATCTGCTGAATCTGTATGACAAGTTCGCCCATGGCATGATCGAGCGCCGCGAATTTCTGGAAGGCGCGGCAAAGTTCACGGTGGGCGGAATGACGGCGGCGGCGCTGCTGGACAGCCTGTCGCCGAAATATGCCCTGGCCAGGCAGGTCGACGAAAGCGACCCGCGCATCGAGGGCGAATATATCGAATATCAATCGCCCGCCGGTCATGGAGACATTCGCGGCTATCTGGTGCGCCCGGCCAGCGGCGGCAAACGCGGCGGCGTCGTGGTGATCCACGAAAACCGGGGGCTGAACCCCTATATCGAGGATGTGGCGCGGCGACTGGCGGTGGCCGGGTTCATCGCGCTGGCGCCGGACGGGCTGTCGCCGCTGGGTGGCTATCCGGGTACCGACGACGAAGGCAAGGCGATGCAGGCGACCCTGGACAAGGGCAAGCTGCAGGAAGATTTCATCGCCGCCCATGGCTGGCTGAAGGCCGATCCGGGGTCGAACGGCAAGGTCGGCGCGGTGGGTTTCTGCTATGGCGGCGGCGTCTGCAACGCCATGGCGGTGCGCCTGCCGGACCTGGCGGCCTCGGTCCCGTTCTACGGCAGCCAGCCGAAGGGGGACGACGTAGCGAAGATCAAGGCGCCGCTATTGCTGCATTATGCCGGGCTGGACGAGCGGATCAACAAGGGCTGGCCCGATTACGAGGCGGCGTTGAAGGCCAACGGCAAGGAATATACCGCCCATATCTATCCCGACGTGAATCACGGTTTCCACAACGATACCACGCCGCGATACGATCAGGCGGCCGCCGAACTGGCCTGGTCGCGGACGGTGGCGTTCTTCACGGCAAAGCTGGCCTGACCGGGACCGGCCGGCAGCGGGTGGCGGGGCCAAGCGCCCCGCCATCGCAAGACCGGATCAACGCGGCGCGAAGATCTTCGTGGTCTTCTTCAGCACCACCACGGCGGTCAGCAGAACCAGCATGACGGCCGCGAAGCCCATCCACATCACCGGATATTCGCCGCCGCCGATCCACCACATGGCCAGCCGCAGAACCGCGAACACCACGGCGATCAGCGTCAGGCCATGGGTTTCGCTGCGGATGATCTTGCGCCAGGACAGCACGCCCGACGACGGACGCCAGCCGCCCAACCGCGGCAGAAAGGCCGGGGTAACGGCGGCCCAGTCCTCATAGGCCTTGCCGAATTTGCCGGCGAGGAAATCCTCCTCGGCCATCATGATGCGCTCGTAATAGATAAAATAGACCAGCGAACAGGTCAGCATCAGCCAGTAATCGTGGGTGGCCAGCAGGAAACCGGCAAACATCAGGTAGTTGGCCAGATAGAGCGGATGGCGAACCACCGAATAGATGCCGTCGCTGTTCAGGACCGTCGCCCGCTGTTCCTTGGTGTTGCGGCCGGACGTTCCGGGCGGGGCGTGGCCCACCGTAAAGGCACGCAGCATCAATCCGCAAATCGAAACGCAGAGCGCGACGATATCGACAATCCCTGTTACGGACGAGGCCTGCCCGCCCTGCACCCAGAGATCGTAAGCCGCCCAGACGAACAGGGGAACCACCAGAAGAGGCAAAAAACTACGCCACCGGAACATCCACAGCCCGGTCTTAACCATTTCATTTCTCAACATTAATTCGCTCGCTATCGTCGCAATTCATATGAATATCAGTCCGGCATCAGCCGGTAGCCTCGCATCCACCGCAGGGACACAAGCGCGTTCAATCGGAAACCTATACTATATAAATCGGTGTTTGGGCGGGAATTCCGCCCGCCGCCCGGGCGCTTTGGCGCGTGCCGGCGCCACGGCCATGCCTATCAGTCAAGCCGCCGGGCGCTGGTCACCACGTCGCGGGTCATCAGGGGCAGCCCCGCGAGCGTCCCGAGCGCCTGTTTCAGCTTGCCCTGCATGCTTCGCGGCAAGCGTTTGGGGTCGATCCGGGGGCCAGGTTCCAGACCGGCGGCGATGTCGGCGATCTGCTGTTCCAGCATTACGCGGGTCACGGTCTGATGCGCATCGCGCAGATTGTCCATGTCTTCCTGCACCAGGGTGCCGGACTCAAGCACGGCGGCCAGCCGCCCGGCGGTGGAGGTGGCGGGGCTGGCGAGCTTCAGCGCCATGGCGCGGGCGCCGCAGGTAATCGGGAACAAGCCGCCGAGCTTCAGATCCAGCCGGCCTTCCGTCAGCCTGAAGCCGCCGAACAGACGCAGCGGCGCGTGATGATGTTCGATCTGCGCGGCCATCAGGTTGAGGAACAGCTGCGCGCCCGCGGCGTGGTCCACAGCGAAGGTGCGCAACCGTTCGGCCAGCGCGAAATCGCCATGAACCGCCACGAAATCGAAAAATATCCCGATCATCAACAGCGATTGCGGTTCGGGCGTGCGCAGCCAGCGCAAGACCTCTTCCTCCCAGCCGGACAGCGAACGCCGCCAGAGCGCGTTGCTGGCCATCACCTTGCCCTTGCAATAGGGAATGCCGGCGGCGTCCAGCAGGTCGGACGCGCGGTTCGCCACCTCCGCGAACCATGCATCGTCGGCCTCCGTCCCTTCATGGACGATGGCGTTGTCCTGGTCGGGGGCCAGCAGGCTCTCGCCGCGCCCGCCCGAGCCCAGCACCAGCATCGCCCAGGGGGCGGGAGGCGCGCCCTTGCCCGCCGCGGCCATTTCGGCGACCGCCAGTTCGGTGGCACGGCGGGTCATGTCGCAATAGACCTGGCTGATAACGGCGGCCGCGTTCATGGCGCCCACGCCCTCGGCCAGCATGCGGCGCACCAGGCCGGGCAGCTCGGCGCGCGCGGCGGCCATGTCGGCGGCATTTTGCGCGGCGTCCAGCCGGTCGCCCAGTTGCAGCGTATCGCCGACGCGCAGCTTCAGCAGCGCCCGCCCGGTGACCATGCCGATGGCGCGGCGGGTGGCCGGCTCCACCGCCACCAGATGGCGCACCTTGCGGGCCATCATGCGGCCCAGCGCCTTGTAAACGAAGGCGTCGGTGCGGATGTCGTGGACCGGGCTGGTAAGGAAGGCCTCGATCCGGTCGGCCGCCGCGCCCGCGCCGTCCTGGGCCAGCGCCCGCAAGATATCGCGCTCGGTGATGATGCCGGTGGCGCGGCCGGCCTCGTCCAGCGTGACCAGCGAGGAAACCTTCTCGTCAACCATGCGGCGCGAGGCGACCTCCAGCGTCATGCCGGGGTCGGCGATGGCCAGGGGCGCGCGCATCACCTCTGCCACGCGATGCCGGTAAGGGAAGGAATCGAGCCTTTCGAGCTGGGCCTTATCCATCTTGCTCCCCTTTGTTTTCATTGCGCGCGGCGGGCAGCCAGCCGGCCTGGCGCTGTTGGGCCAGAAGCACCCGCGCGCCCATGGAAAATTCCCGCGCCGCGCCGTAGGTGGCGATGCCGCGATCCACAAGCTGCGCCATCAGGGCGATCCAGATTTCGGCGGTGACCAGCGCATCGCCCAACGCCGTGTGGCGGCCCTCGATCACCACCCCGAACCGCGCCGCCAGGCTTTCCAGCCCGATATCCTGTTCCTTGGGATAGAGCGCGGAATAGAGCAGCGCGGTATCCAGCGCCGGCGGGGTTTTCCAGGCCAGCCCGGAACGGTCGCATTCGGCCTTCAGAATGGCGAGATCGAAACCGATGGAATGGCCGACCACCACCGCGCCCTCGATCATATGGGCGAGCGGCGGCCAGCCGACGGCGAATTCCGGCGCTGCGGCGACCATGCGGTCGGTTATGCCATGC
>JAOUMF010000152.1 GCA_029881615.1 Alphaproteobacteria bacterium
ACGCCCGGGGTACCCACGGCATGGACGAGGCGCTGCGCCGCGCCGAAGCCTTCAAAAAAGCGGGCGCCGACATGTTGTTTGTCGAAGCGCCGGAATCGGAAGAGGAAATGCGCCTGATTTGCCGGGAAATCCCCGGCTGGCACCTGGCCAATATGGTGGAGCAGGGCAAGACGCCAGTGCTGCCGGCCACCGAGTTGCAGGAAATCGGCTACAGCCTTGTTGCCTGGCCGCTGACTCTGCTGTCGGCGTCGATGCGGGCGATGCGCGAAGCACTGGTGGAAATGCAGGCCGGTCGCCATCCCGACAACCGATTGCTCGGCTTCGCGGACTTGCGCCGTATCGTCGGTTTCGAGGATTATTATGACGAAGACGACCGGTATGCCACCGTGCCATCGAAAAATTGATACTGTGCCCGGGCATTCGGATGCGTTGTTAAGCAGTGCTGATGCACGCGCAAGCAAAGAAAACCAGGACACAGAAGATCAACACATATAGGGCCGGTCGGCAGCGGATCCGTGCTCGTGAGGCAATCTTCAGTCGACCTTGATTTGCTTTGAGTGGATGCGCGGTGGGAGCAGGAACAGAGTCCGGGTATCGATGTGGCTGAACTCGATGAAGCGGTAACTCATGGCCGAAATCAGAAGAAGAAGCATGACGTAGATGCTCATCGTTTCAGTCCGCACCCAGTCGGTGTTGCCAAGCCATAGCGTGAACGCATGCATCAATAACAAGTGCCAAAGGTAGATGCTGAAGCACATCATTCCGATTATTTGCAGAGGCCGGAACTCCAACACTTGGCGAAGCTGACGAAGTGTGTCTTGCGATTTCAGCGCCAGGATCAAGCAGGCAACGCCGCTGGCCAGAGCAAGACCCGAAACGGTCTGCGCTCCACGCGGCAGGTCGCCAAGATACCATGCTGAGGAGGCGATAAATGCGCCAGCCATCAGGACTGCCCCGACCGCCGACAGGACGTCAGCGATGCGTGGATTTACCGGCCACCGTACCCACAGATGCGCCGTCAGCATGCCGATGCAGAAATCCGAGAGCCGGCCGGGCAAGGTATCGCTCAGGCCGTTCAGACGGAGTTCGCCGTCCCACATAAGTTGCAGGCCGGCCCAGTGTACAATTGCCGATCCGCAGATCAGGCACAGCAACGTCTTCCGAATTCCCGCCGCGTGCCCGATTGCTATCAGGACGGGGAAAAGGATCGAATACCAGATCTCGATGCCGAGCGACCAGAGAGGCGGGTTCCAGGACGGCGCGAACATAATCGGGGTGGGAAACAGCGCGAAGGCATAGAGGAAAGTATGAAGCAGGAATGCCGGCTGACCCACCAGCAGGAGAAGGCATATTAGGGCATTCAGGTAGTACAGCGGGAGTAGTCGTCGTGCCCGCTTGCGCAGGAACCTGCGGGCATCGAAGTCGCCTTGCTCTCGCTTGCAGAACGGCATGAACAGCACGAAACCCGAGAGAACGAAGAAGATATTCACACCAAGCCAGCCGCCGGTCAGCAGCGGCTGGATGAGGAAATATTCCACCATGCTGATTTCGCCGAACCGGAAGGTGGGAATCGAGGGGCGGTAAGCGTGGAACGCTACTACCATCACGATTGCAATGCCGCGGAGGCCATTGATGAACCCGATCTTCTCCCGCTCGGCTTTGATTATGTCAGCCACGGTTACCTTGCACCTTTCCTTATCGCTTCGATTTTGTTTTTGTTTGCCTTATCTCCATCATCGCCGCGATAAGTTGCACAATGGTTAAGATTTGCATGTTGTTGCCAATACCGCGCCACCATGATCAATAACACCTCTTCCGATACCCATGGAAACCCTTGGCGTATCGACTCCTTCCGGGCTTCGGGTCACCATCGGAGCTGTTGCGCCGGCCCGCGTTGCGTGTATAGCCGCGGCGCGATACGGATCGCCCTCACTGGATCCTTTCATGACCGAAACGCTGCGGACACGCCAAGGGCAAGACGGCGGTGCTGCCGGCCGTGCAGTTGCAGGAAACCGGCGGCAGCCTGGTTGCCTGACCGCTGATCTGTTAGCGGCATTGATGCGGGCGATGGGCGAAGCTCTGGTGGAAATGCAGGCCGGTCGCCATCCCGATAACCGATTGTTCGGCTTCGAGGACTTGCGCCCAATCGTCCGTTTCGAGGATAACTATGACGAAGATGATCGTTACACCATCGCGTCATTGAAAAATTGATACTGTGCCCGGGCGTCCGGATGCGTTATTAAGCAGCGCTGAAGCAGGAGCAAGCAAAGAAATCCATGACACAGAAGATCAACACATATAGGGCCGGGCCCGACGAGCAAGGTCATTTCGGTATTTTCGGGGGCCGTTTTGTCGCCGAGACCCTGATGCCACTGATTCTGGAAGTCGAAAAGGCATGGGACGCTGCCCAGGCCGACCCCTCCTTTGACGAAGAGCTGCAATACTACTTCAAGCATTATGTGGGTCGGCCGAGTCCGCTCTATTTTGCAAAGCGGCTGACCGAGCATTTCGGTGGTGCGAAAATCTACTTCAAGCGCGACGAGCTGAATCATACCGGCGCGCACAAGATCAATAATTGCATGGGTCAGATTCTGTTGGCCCGGCGCATGGGCAAGACCCGCATCATCGCTGAAACCGGCGCCGGACAGCACGGCGTGGCCACCGCCACCGTCTGTGCGCTGTTTAACCTGCCCTGCACGATCTACATGGGTTCGAAAGATATCGAACGGCAGGCACCCAACGTGTTTCGCATGAAACTGCTGGGCGCCGAGGTGAAGTCGGTCACCAGTGGGTCAAACTCGCTGAAGGACGCGATGAACGAAGCGTTGCGCGACTGGGTCGCCAATGTGGAGGACACCTTCTATATCATCGGCACTGCCGCCGGCCCCCACCCCTATCCCGCCATGGTACGCGATTTCCAGTCGGTGATCGGCCGGGAGACCCGCGAACAGATGATGGAGGCGGAAGGCCGCCTGCCGGATTCCCTGGTGGCCTGCATCGGCGGCGGGTCCAACGCGATCGGTCTGTTCCATCCCTTCCTGGACGATACGGATATAAAGATCATCGGTGTCGAGGCAGCGGGGCTGGGCGTCGATACCGACAAGCATGCGGCCTCGCTGACCGGCGGCCGGCCCGGTGTGCTGCATGGCAACCGTACCTATCTTTTGCAAGACGATGACGGCCAGATTCTCGAAGCGCATTCGATTTCGGCCGGTCTGGACTATCCGGGCATCGGTCCGGAACATTCATGGCTTTATGAATCGGGCCGGGTCGAATATGTCTCGGCCACCGACAAGGAGGCGCTGGAGGCATTTCAGCTTTGCAGCCGGACGGAAGGCATCATTCCCGCGCTGGAACCGTCCCATGCGCTGGCCTATGTCTCGAAAATCGCCGGCGACCTGCCCAAGGACCATATTCTTTGCATGAACATGTGCGGCCGGGGTGACAAGGATATCTTCACCGTTGCCGAAGCGCTGGGGGTGAAGATATGAGCGCGACGCCGGATTCCGGACGCTTCAGCCGCCGTTTCGCGGCCCTGAAGGCCGAAGGCCGAGGCGGGTTGATAACCTTCATCACCGCCGGCGACCCGAATTACGAGATTTCGAAAGAGATCGTGCTGGGCCTGCCGGCCGCCGGCGCGGATGTGATCGAACTGGGCATGCCCTTTTCCGACCCGATGGCCGACGGCCCGGCGATCCAGGCAGCCTCGCTACGGGCGCTGGCGACCGGCATGAAGCTGGGCAAGGTATTACAGATGGTGCGCGAATTCCGGGCCACCGACGACGATACGCCGATCGTTTTGATGGGATACTACAATCCCATTTATAATTATGGCGTCGACAAATTCCTGGCCGAGGCGCGCGAATCCGGAGTCGATGGGCTGATCATCGTGGACTTGCCGCCCGAGGAAGACGTGGAACTCTGTCTGCCGGCGCTGAAGGCCGGATTGAATTTCATTCGGTTGGCGACGCCCACGACCGACGATCATCGGCTGCCAACGGTTTTGTCAAACACCAGTGGTTTCGTCTATTATGTCTCGGTGATGGGAATTACTGGCACCACATCGGCGACGGGCGACGCCGTGAAGGCCGCTGTGGAGCGGCTGCGGCGTCATACCGATTTGCCGATCGGCGTGGGTTTCGGTATCAAGACGCCGGAAAATGCCCGCGAGGTGGCCACGGTGGCCGATGCGGCGGTGGTCGGCTCGGCCATCGTCGACCGGATCGCGGGCGGGTTGGACGGCAACGGCAAGCCCGAGGCGGGGCTGGTCGACGGGGTCCTGGATTATGTGCGTGAACTGGCCGCGGGAGTGCGCGGCAGTGGAGACAAGCAATGAACTGGCTTACCAATTTCGTCCGGCCTAAATTTCAGGCGCTGGTCAAGCAGACCGAGCAGCCCGATAATTTGTGGTTCAAATGCCCCAACTGCGGGCAAATGATTTTCCATCGCGACCTGGAGGAAAACCTCTTCGTCTGCCAGCATTGCGACCACCATATGCGGGTCAATGTGAAGAAGCGGCTGGAGATGATGTTCGATGACGGCGCCTATGACCGGATCGAACTTCCCAAGGCCGTCACGGACCCGCTGAAATTTCGCGACCTCAAACGCTATAGCGACCGCCTGAAGGAATCCCAGACCAAGACGGGCGAGGAAGACGCCATCATCGTCGCCCACGGTGCCATGGGTGGCCACAAGGTAGTGGTCGCCGCCTTCGATTTCAGTTTCATGGGCGGCTCGATGGGCGTGGCCGTTGGCGAGGGACTCGTCTCGGCGGCCAAGCTGGCGGTGCTGCAGGATGCGCCGCTGATCGTCGTGCCGGCCTCGGGCGGCGCGCGCATGCAGGAAGGCATCCTGTCGCTGATGCAGTTGCCGCGTTCCGTCATCGCGGTCGAGGAAGTCAAGGAAGCCGGCCTGCCCTATATCGTGTTGCTGACCGATCCCACGACCGGCGGCGTCACCGCCAGTTTCGCCATGCTGGGCGACATTCAGCTGGCTGAGCCAGGGGCGATGATCGGTTTCGCCGGACGCCGGGTGATCGAACAGACCGTGCGTGAAACCCTGCCCGAAGGTTTCCAGCGCGCCGAGTATCTGCGGGATCACGGCATTGTTGACATGGTGGTGCCGCGGCATGAATTGCGGGCCACGCTGATCAATCTGATTGATCTGTTGCGTAATCGCACGCCGGAAGCGGAAGTCGTACCCCTGCCGGTAGAGGGCGCGGCGCGGCCGGTCGAAGGCGAAGTGTTGCCACCGGAAGATGACGAGGCCTGACCGGCAAACGCCGCGCTAGGTTATCCAGGCAGGTTCCATAATGTTCGCTCAGCCCAGCGATGCCATTCTCGCGCGTCTGATGACGCTGCATCCAAAACTTATCGACCTGTCGCTGGACCGGGTCGTGGCGCTGCTCGACAAGCTGGGTAATCCGCATCACAGGCTGCCGCCGGTGGTCCATATCGCCGGCACCAACGGCAAGGGATCGGTCGGCGCCTATATGCGGGCGGCGCTGGAATCGGCAGGTTATCGGGTTCATGCCTATACATCGCCCCATCTCGTTCGCTTTCACGAACGTGTGCGCCTGGCCGGTGAATTGATCGACGAGCAGTACCTGGCCGATTGTTTGCGGCGTTGCGAGGAAGCCAACGGCGGCGAGCCGATCACCTATTTCGAAATTACCACGGTGGCGGCCTTCCTGGCCTTTGCCGAAACCCCGGCCGATATCCTGTTGCTGGAAGTCGGGCTTGGCGGGCGGCTGGACGCCACCAACCTGATCGACCGGCCGGCGGTTACGGTCATCACGCCCGTGTCCATCGACCATCAACAGTTTCTGGGCGAGACGCTGGCTGAAATCGCCGGTGAAAAAGCCGCGATCCAGAAGCGCGGCGTG
>JAOUMF010000153.1 GCA_029881615.1 Alphaproteobacteria bacterium
TTCCATGCCCCAGCGCACGATCTCGGGCGTGCCCAGGCGCAGGCCGTTAAGGTCACCCTCGACCGCCGCACCGGGCAGGCCAATGCCGCAGCTGAGAATATTGGCGCGGCGCAACCGTTTCGCGGCGTTCTGGCCGCCGCCCAAGGGGGCGGCCTCCAGGGCCAGGTGATGCGATTCGGTACAGCCGCGGCCGACGGCATGGACCGCAACCCCCTCTCCCACCAACGCAAGCGCAAGCGCCTTCGCGGTTTCCGCCATGGCCCTGGCATAGGCGACGCCATGCGCCTTCCAGTCCAGCAGCGCCATCGCCAGCGACGCCGACTTCGCTGCATCGAAGTTAGCCGTCATTCCGGGAAACGCAATGCGATCCAGCCGCTCGGCCAGTTCCGCCTCATTGGTCAGGACCAGGCCGGAAGGCGGACCACCCAGGCTTTTATAGGTGCTCATGGTCATCAGATGGGCGCCTTCGGCCAGCGGTTGCTGCCAGGCCTGTCCCGCGATCATGCCCGACATATGGGCGGCGTCATACAACAGCCAGGCGCCCACCTCGTCCGCGATGGCGCGAATCTCGCGAACCGGATGGGGGAACAGGTTCATGCTGCCGCCGATAGTGATAAGCGCGGGGCATTGCGCCAGGGCCAGGCCGCGCAAAGCGTCCAGATCCACCGTATAGCCCCCGGCATCCACCGGGGCAGCCAGAATTTCCAGGCCATAAAGCCCCGCCACGCCAGCGCCGTGATGGGTGACATGCCCGGCGATTTCCGGCGGAGGAGCGATAATCTTGTCCCCCGGCCTTGTCGTGGCCATGAAGGCATACAGATTGGCCATGGCCCCGGAAGCAACCCGAATTTCGGCGAACCGCGCGCCGAAAATTTCCGCCGCCAGTTCGGCCGCGATCACCTCGATCTTCTCGATCGCCTCCAGCCCCATCTCGTATTTGTCGCCGGGATATCCCAGCGACGGGCGCGAACCAAGCCCCGACGCCAATAAAGCCTCTGCCTTCGGATTCATGGCGTTGGTGCCGGGGTTCAGATTGATGCAATCATGTTCGTGGATGATACGGTTTTCGTCGACCAACCTGTCGATCTCGCGTTCAATCGAATCCGCATCCATATCGGCGATCAATGCCGCCATGTCCTGCACAAGATTCTCGCAGTTTCGGGGCACCCAATTCCGGCGTTCCAGCATTGTCATCGGTATGCTTCCTTATCCCGCTATCCCGCCGTCCGGTCGCTGCGCGGCGATTGGCCGAACAGGTCGCGATAGCGTTTGGAAAAATGCGAAGCCGACGCAAACCCGCAGGCCACCGCCACGTCCAGCACCGACAACGTGGTCTGACGCAACAGCGCGCGGGCGCGCTTCAGGCGCAAGTCGAGGTAGTAGCGGGCGGGCGTACAACCCATATATTTACGGAACAGCCGTTCGAGCTGCCGGCTGGACAGCCCTACCGAACGCGCCAGTTGCGGCGGCGCCGCCGGGTTTTCCAGATTGTCTTCCATAAAGGCGATAGCGGCCACCAGCTTGGGGTGGCTGTGACCGATCCGCATGCGCAACGCCATGCGCTGCCGGTCGGTCGGTTCGCGGATGCGATCATGGATAAACTGTTCGGATACCGCGGCCGCCAGATTATGACCATGTTGCAAGGCAATCATATGCAGCATCATATCCATCGATGCACTGCCGCCGGCGCAAGTGAAAATCTGTCCGTCGATTTCGAACAGGTCGTCGGTCACTTCGATATCGGGAAATTCCTCGACGAAGCCGGGGATATGTTCCCAATGCAACGTACAGCGCCGGCCGGCCAGCAAGCCGGCGCGCGCCAGCAGAAGCGGCGCGCCGCTAATACCGCCGATCTGGGCGCCATTGCGGGACAGTCGACGCAACTGGCCGAACAGCCGGTCGTCGTAATAATCCTCGCTCCCGGTGCCGCTGCACAAGATCAACGCGGGAAAGCGTTCGACCTGCGATAACGACTTTTCGGGCACCACGGCGATGCCGTTACTGGCGTGCACCGGTTCGGCATCTTCGGCAAAAATGCTCCATTCATAAAGCTTGTTCCCGGCCAACCGGTTGGCGGAGCGGAGCGGCTCGATCGCCGAAGCAAACGACATCATCGAAAAACGCGGAACCAGATGGAATCCGATTTTTTGTGGCAAACTATCGGGTTTTCCCCAGAACATTTTATTTGAGCTCCCTTTCACATCCGAACGCAGCATATCAGGTTCGCATGGCGAAATAAGTGAAAAATAGCCTGTTTTCACCGCCGCATGTCGGCTTCAAAACAAAACACCACCCGGCTCTTCTTGATTCTGCCCAAAGGTGGCGCCGGCCGGGACATTTTTGCCCACGACCTTGCTAAAGCGCGCGGCAAAGGGCTATACCGGCCGACATCATATCTTGTGGATACTGGAGGCATCGCCCCATGGCCAATGAGACTTTTCGCGCGCTTGTACTGACCGAATCCGACGGCAAGGTTTCCGGAGAGGTGAAATCGCTCTCCGACAGCGACCTGCCCGAAGGCGACGTCACGGTCTGCATCGACTATTCCGATCTCAACTACAAGGACGGGCTGATCGTCAATGGGCTGGGCGGCCTGGTGCGCAACTATCCGCATGTGCCCGGCGTGGATTTTTCGGGCACGGTCGAGGAATCCCACCATGCCCGCTACAAAGCCGGAGACAAGGTCGTGCTGACCGGCTGGCGCGTCGGCGAGGTGCATTGGGGCGGGTATGCCGGCAAGGCGCGGGTCAAGGGCGACTGGCTGGTGCCGCTGCCCAAGCGGGTCGACACCCGCCAGGCGATGGCGGTGGGCACGGCGGGTTTCACCTCGATGCTCTGCGTGCTGGCGCTGCAGGACCAGGGCGTGACGCCCGATAGCGGCAAGGTGATCGTGACGGGTGCGGCCGGCGGCGTCGGCTCGGTTGCCGTCGCCATCCTGGCCAAGCTGGGTTACGAGGTCGCGGCGGTAACCGGCCGCGCGGACACCCATGACTATCTGAAATCGCTGGGCGCGGCCGAGATCATCGAGCGCGAGGCGCTGTCGGAGCCGATCAATAAACCCATGGAAAGCGCGGTTTGGGCCGGGGCGGTGGATACGGTCGGCGGGGCGACATTGTCACGGCTGATCGGCCAGATGGCCTATGGCGCGCCCATTGCGGCCTGTGGCAATGCCGGCGGCATCAAGATCGAGACCAATGTGCTGCCCTTCATCCTGCGCGCGGTAAAGCTGATCGGCGTGGATTCGGTAATGGTGCCGTTCGAAGACCGCCTGCGTGTCTGGGAACGGATCGGCCATGATCTGCCGATGGAAAAGCTGGACGACATGATCGAGGAAATCGGCCTCGACGGCGTGATGGAAGCTGGCGGCAAGATCCTGAAAGGCCAGATCCGCGGCCGCACGCTGGTGAAGCTGGGTTAGGAGCGAACAAATGCGCGTCGAACTGGCTTACGGGAAATCCACCCTGAAACTCGATTTGCCGAACGGCGTGAACCCCACGGTGATCCGCAAACCGCCGCTGCCGATCATGGCCGACCCGGCTGCGGCCGTACGCGCGGCGCTGGATAAGCCGGTCGGGGCGCCGCCGCTGGGCGAACTTGCCAGGGGCAAATCCAGCGCCTGCATCCTGATCTGCGACATCACGCGACCGGTGCCCAACCATCTGTTCCTGCAGCCGATGATCCGCGACCTGATGGAGGCTGGCATCCCGGTCGACGGCATTACCGTGCTGGTCGCCACCGGCCTGCACCGCCCCAACGAGGGCGAGGAACTGGCGGAACTGATCGGCGACCCATGGGTGCTGGATACCGTCACGGTGGCCAACCATTTCGCCCGCAATGACGAAGACCATGTGGATCTGGGCGTGACGCCGGGGCGCGGCGTAGTGGTGAAACTGGACCGTCGCCTGGTCGAAGCCGAGTTGAAGATCGCCACCGGGCTGGTGGAGCCGCATTTCATGGCCGGCTATTCCGGCGGGCGCAAGGTGGTGGCGCCGGGCGTTGCCCATCACGAAACCATCCGCACGTTCCACAATGCGAAATTCATGGAAGACCCCGCGGCCGTGCAATGCAATCTGGACGGCAACCCGCTGCATGAGGAGCAATTGGCGATCGTCCGCATGCTGGGCGACGTTTACGCCGTGAATACGGTGATCGACGAAGATCGCAACCTGGTCTTCATCAATTTCGGCGAGATCATCGAAAGCCATCTGGAAGCGGTGGAATTCGTACGCGCCTCGACCGAACTGCCGGTGGGCCGCAAGTTCAAGACCATCGTCACCTCGTCGGCCGGATACCCGCTGGACAAGACCTATTACCAGACGGTCAAGGCCATGGTGGTGCCCATGGACATCCTGGAGCCCGGCGGCACCATCATCGTGGCTTCCGAAATCTCCGAGGGCTTCGGCTCGCCGGAATTCCGCGAAGCACAGGAACGGCTGGTGGCGCTGGGCCCCGATGCCTTCCTGGATACGCTGCTGGCCAAGAGCCATGCCGACGTCGACGAATGGCAGACCGAGATGCAGTTGAAGCCCATGCGCATCGGCAATATCCAGCTCTACGCGCCGAACATGCCGGCCGAAGACCGGCGGATCACCGGCGTCGAGATGGTGGATTCCCTTGAAGGCGCCATCGCCGCGGCCGTGGCCCGCGCCGGCGACCCGGATGTCGCCGTGATTCCCGAAGGCCCCTACGTCGTTCCCTTCGCCCGCAGGGACTGATCGCGCCCTGAACAAAGGCAAACATCTCCCGGGAACAGGGATTTCCTGGCCACAAATAACATCTGTCAAACTGTATTGTTGCTATTTCGCTATAACGGCTTAATTGCATCTGCGACAAAAATATAGAGGTCACGGCCTCTTCTGTCGGCTATAACCTTCCGGCACTGGAAGGTTTGCTGCCAGTGCTCACAAAAGAGGTGATCCATTGCGTAAAATCAGACTGGCCATATGGTTTTTGATCGCGACCGCCATTGCGGTTATCGGCGCGCAGCTGACAATTCGAATGCTATCCGACGACGCCCCCCCGCCGACCGCCGAGGAAAAGGCGCAAACCGCGCAGGAAGTTGCCCGCAACGTTGTGACCGGCGAGTTTTCACTGATTGATCACCATGGCAAGGCCGTCACGGATTTGGATTTCCGCGGATCCTGGCTATTGATCTTCTTTGGTTACACCTATTGCCCGGATGTCTGCCCCACAACCCTTGGCGTCGTCAGCCTGGTCATGGACGAATTGGGCGACGATGCGGCAAAGGTGCAACCGCTGTTCATCTCAGTTGATCCGCAACGCGACACGCCGGAAATTCTGGCGGACTATGTCGCCGCCTTCCATCCCCGGATTATCGGGCTTTCCGGCAGCCTGGAACAGGTCAAGGCCGCCGCGGGAAGCCATCGTGCATACTACATCAAGGCGCCGATGGAAGAAGGAGGCGAAATTACCGCCACCGAGTACGCCGTGGACCACAGCGCCTATCTTTACCTGATGGACCCGGAAGGCGTTTACGCCCAGGTATTCTCGCCGACCGATACGGCCGAGGAAATTACCGGAAAAATCAAGGAATTCGTGAATCAATAAACTCATTTCCCGCATAAAGGAGCAAGATATGCGTCCCATTGTTTCGATTACCCTTGCAGTATTGGCCCTTGTTGCCACGTCCTTCGCGACCCCGGCAACCGCGGCCGACCCGACAAGCGTTGGCGAATTGCGCATTATCACTCCCTGGGCGCGGGCCAGCGCGGGCCATGGCGATGCCGGCGCCGCCTTCATGACGATCACCAACACCGGCAGCGCGGAAGACAAGCTGGTTTCCGCATCGACCACGAACGCCAAAAAGACCGAAGTCCAT
>JAOUMF010000154.1 GCA_029881615.1 Alphaproteobacteria bacterium
GCCGCGAAATCAACCGGTAAACAGCTCACCCGTGGTAAGCTATGCCATTAGCAGGTTCCCAAGAGGAAGAAAGACGATATTACCGCCATGCGCATGATGCGAACAATTTTCATATTGGGCACGATCGGCCTGATCCTGTCGCTGACGGCCGGCTGTTCCGCCCGGCAGAATACCCGGGGTAATCTGCCGACCAAAGATCAGGTGGCGCTTATTACGCTGGGCGTGCATGGGCGCGAGGATGTGCGGACCGTACTCGGCGCGCCGTCGATCGTCAGCACATTCGATGAAAACATCTGGTACTATATCGGGCGGCGCACGTCGCAATATGCCTTCTTCAAACGCAGCGTGATCGAACAGCAGGTCCTGATCGTGCGCTTCGCGCCGGAAGGATCGGTACGCAAGATCTCCCGGCTGGATAAATCGGACGGGCGCGAGATCGAACTGGTCGAACGCGAAACCCCATCGGCCGGCCGGCAACTGGGCCTGCTGGAACAGCTCTTCGGCAATGTCGGACGTTTCTCCGGCAGTGAAGCAGGACAATAAGACCAGCCTGATCGCCGGGTCGCGCCGGCGAACCGGCGCCCTGCCCTACTCCGCCGCCGGCTTGGCCCGCCCGACGGCCTTCTTGCCGATATGGTCGGGGTGGTTCCGTTCAGTCTGAAACTTCTTGTCCGTTTCATAGACGCCATCGGGAATACGAAAATAACCTTCCGCGTAATGCGCATCCGTCGTCGGCTTCAGGCTTATGGATTCGAACGGGCAGACATCCAGACACATTTCACAGCCGATGCAATTGTCGGTATGGACCTCGATGCGGCCCTCCGGCGATTGGCTCAGCGCCTCGTAGAAGCACATCTGGATACAGACGGTACAGCTGGGGTTCTTGCAGGTATCGTGATCGACCACCGCATGGACCCGGTTGCGGGTGAACTGTTCGGAATAGTCCTTGGCCGCTTTCCGCGCGGCGATGCCATGCATCGAGGGGATATCGGGATAGCCATGCGCATCCATGAAGCGCTCGATACCCTTGATGACGTTGGGCAGCCACTTGATACCCTTGATCATCAGCACCGAGCCGATTTGCACGATGCCGGCGCCGGTCATGATGAACTCGACCGCGTCCTTATGATCGAAAATACCGTTGGAACCGGAAATCGGGATGCCCAGTTCCTGGTGGATCTTGTGCACCCAACGCAAGGTCAGCGCCTTGGTCCAGGTGCCGCCGATGCCCGCCGGTCCCGCCAGTCGCGGCTCGCCGGTCTCGATATCGACCGCAAAGCCGGTATAGCGGTTGGTCGCCGTGACCGCCGCCGCGCCAGCCTGCTGGACCGCGCGCGCGACCTCCAGCACCGGCGCCTGGTCCGGGGTCAGCTTGACCATCACCGGAATATCCACCGCCTCGCAGACCCTGCGGGTCACTTCCGCCGCCACGTCGGGCACCTGGCCGATCATGCTGCCGCCATGGACACCGGGCATCATGGCCGGGTGCGGACAGCCGAAATTCAGCTCCACCATGGGCAGGCCGCAATCCTCGATGGTGCGGCAAATATCGATCCAGCCGTCGATGTCCTTGGCCCCGGCGCTGCCGATCAGATGGGCGCCGCGCTCCGCCGCGTAAGCCTGGGTTTCCTTGAGATAGGGAATCCAGTCCTTGTAATAGGTGCTGGAATAGCCGGAGCGGCTGTAGAACACGAAGTCACGGGGCACCTTGCCCTCGATGATATCCCCGTCCTGGTTCATGATGGCGTATTTGGAATTCTCGGTGAGGCGCGCCATGTCCTCGATATCGGTCAGCGTCTTGATGATCGCCCCGCCCGCGCCCGCGTCGAAGCACTGCTTCATCAATTGCGGACTGTTGGTCGGCTCCAGCGAGGCCACCACCATCGGGTTCTTGAATTTCAAACCGCAAAATTCGACTTCCAGCTTCGCCACAAAACGCACCCCTTAATTCAACAATCCAGATATGTCCGGCTCAATGCCCAGACATGCTGAAGAATTCCACATCAGTCAATACTCAGTATACTGACTACCGGCTTTTGTCAATTCACGACGACCCATTGGGAGCATGTGCCACATTCACCCCTTTTCTCTTTGACAGCTTCAAAACCCTCAGCATACTGTCCATCGCCTCATCAAGGCAGAACGAACAACTGACGGTCCGGCCAGAACCATGAGCGACAGCGGAATCGGCGCGCGCGTCAAGCGCAAGGAGGACGAGCGGCACCTGCATGGACGCGGGCGGTTCGTATCCGACATCCTGCTGCCCAACATGCATGACGTGGCCTTCCTGCGTAGCCCGCTGGCCCACGGCCGCATACGCGGCATTGAAATTCCCGACGATCTGAAGTCCCGTGTTTATACGGCCGGCGATCTGGATGGCGTCGAGCCGATTCGCGCGGTAGCGACCGTGCCGGGGTTCAAGGCGTCCGACTACCCGCCGCTGGCAACCGGCAAGGTTCGCTACGCTGGCGAGGCGATGGCCATGTGCGTCGCCAAAACCCGCGCCGAGGCCGAGGATATGGTCGATCTGGTCCGGCCCGACATCGAGGAATTGCCGGCGGTCTGCGATATCGACGCGGCGGTGCAGCCGGGTAGCGCGCTGGTGCATGACGACTGGGGCGACAACCTGTTCCTCGATACCGTCGTCGGCGGAGACATGGGCGACCTGGAGAAAACGGCGCCGGTGATCGTCGAACGCGAATACAAGATGGCCCGCCAGGCGATGAACCCCATGGAAGGCAAGGCCGTGCTGGCCCATTGGGACGACACCGCCAGCCAGCTTGTGGTCTATACCTCCACCCAGGTGCCGCACGCCATCCGGTCTGGCCTGTCCATGTGCCTTGGCTTGCCAGAGGCAAAAATCCGCGTCATCGCGCCCGACGTGGGCGGCGGCTTCGGCTATAAATGCGTGCTGCAGCCCGAGGAAATCTGCGTCGCCTGGCTGGCGATGAAGCGCCGCCATCCGGTGCGCTGGATCGAGGACCGCCGCGAACATCTTACCGCCGGCGCCAATACCCGCGAACATTATTACAAGATCAAGGCCTACGCCGACGAGCGCGGCAAACTGCTGGGGCTGGACGCGACCGTAACCATCAGCGTCGGCGCATATTCGGTCTGGCCCTTCACGGCCGTGATCGAGGCCGGCCAGGCCGGCGGCAACCTGCCGGGGCCATACGTTTTCGACAAATACCGCTGCCGCACCGTATCGGTCGCCACCAACAAGCCGCCCTTCACGCCCTATCGCGGGGTGGCACGGCCCGGCGTCTGCTTCGCCATGGATTTGACCATCGACGCGGTTGCGCGCGAGGTCGGGCGCGAACCCCACGAGGTACGGGCGGAAAATCTGGTCCAGCCGGAACAGATGCCCTTCACCAATATCACCAACAAATATTACGACAGCGGCGACTTCCCCGCCGGCGTTCACGAGGCGGTGGAAAAGATCGACGTGGCCGCCGTCCGCAAGCGCCAGAAAGCGGGTGAACCCGATGGCCGTCTGATTGGCCTCGGCTTTGCGACCTATGTGGAGCAAACCGCCCATGGCCGTCCGGTTTTCGGCGCCTGGGGCATCGCCGTGGTACCCGGCTACGAAAATGCATCGGTGAAGCTGACCGCCGATGGCGGGCTGGAAATCCGCGTCGGCGTGCAGAGCCACGGCCAGGGCATGGAAACCACGCTCGCCCAGATCGCCAGTTCGGAACTCGGCATACCCATTGATCGCATCTCGGTGATCCATGGCGACACCGGCACGACGCCATTTTCCACCGGCACCTACGCCTCTCGCGGCATCGTCATGGCCGGCGGCGCGGTGGCGACCGCCTGCCGCGAGCTGATCCCGCGCATGGCGCCGATCGCCGCCCATTTCCTGCAATGCAAGGCCGGTGAGGTGCGGCTGGAAGACGGCATGATGAAGGGCCCTTCCGGCGAGGTCCCGCTGGCCGATATCGGCCGCGCCTGGTATCTGCGCCCCGACCAGTTGCCCGAGAAAGTGAACGAAGGCGGGCTGGAAGTGGTGATGGGTTACAAGCCCGGCATCGAGACCGGCGTATTCGGTTACGCGACGCACGCCGCCCTGGTGGCGGTCGACCCCGCGCTGGGTTCCGTGGAAATCCTGGATTACGTGATCGTCGAGGATTGCGGCACGCTGATCAACCCGATGGTCGTGGAAGGCCAGACCTATGGCGGCGCGGCCCAGGGCATCGGCACCGCGCTTTACGAGGAAATGCCCTATTCGCCGCAAGGCCAGCCGCTGGCCTCGACCCTGGCGGATTATATCCTGCCGGGCCCGACCGAGGTGCCGCGCATTCGCATCTATCATACCGAGACTCCCTCGCCCCATACCAGTCACGGCCAGAAGGGCGTCGGCGAGGGTGGCGCGATCGCGCCCCAGGCGGCCATCGGCAACGCCATCAACGATGCGCTAAAGCCGCTGGGCGCCGAGGTCGGCGAGGCCCCGATGACGCCGCACCGCATTCTCGATGCGATTTCCGCGGCCAGGACGAAGGCGACAGCGCAATGAAAGCGGCGAAATTCGATTACGAAGTGCCGGCCAGTCTCGACGAGGCGCTGGCCAGTCTGGCCGAAAATGGCGGCAAGATCGTATCGGGCGGCCAGTCCATGGGCCCGATGCTGAACATGCGGCTGGCGACGCCCGACCTGTTGATCGATCTGCGGCGCCTGCCCGAACTGACCGGATACAGCCAGGATGGCGGCAAGCTGGTCATCGGCGCGGCGGTCACCCACGCGCAGATCGAGGACGGCGCCCTGCCCGACGCGACGCGGGGCATGATGGCGTCCGTCGCTTCCAACATCGCCTACCGGCCCGTGCGCACCCGCGGCACCATTGGCGGCAGCCTGTGCCACGCCGACCCCGCCGCCGACTGGCCCAGCGCGCTGACGGCGCTGGGGGCGACACTGGTGATCGCCGGCAAAGGCGCCACGCGGCGCATCGGTATCGATGACTTCATGCTGGGCGCCTTCGCGACGGCGCTCAACGAGGGCGAGGTGCTGATCGCCGTCGAGGTTCCCGTGCTGTCCGACGCCGCGCGCTGGGGTTATTACAAGTTCTGCCGCAAGACCGGCGAATTCGCCGAGGCAATATGTGGCGTCGTGTTCGACCCGGCCGGCAACATCCGCCGCGTGGTTCTGGGCGCGCTGGGCGGCGCGCCGAAACGGCTGAGTGCGTTGGAAAACAGGCTTGGCGATGGCCCCCCCGGTGACGACGAAATCGCCGCCGCCATCGATGCGCTGGGCATTGCGTTCGAACCGGCCCAGAGGGTCATGCACAACACGGCGGTCAAACGCGCGATGCAACAGGCTTTCGGCTCATGAAAACCATAACGCTTACCGTCAATGGCGAGAAGATCACCGCCGCCGTGGAACCGCGCACCCATCTGGGCGATTTCCTGCGTGGCCATATGCAGCTGACCGGCACCCATCTGGGCTGCGAACATGGGGTTTGCGGCGCCTGCACGGTGTTGATAGACGGCGCGCCCGCGCGGTCCTGCATCAATTACGCAGTCGCCTGCGACGGGCAGGAGATCACCACCATCGAAGGCTTCGGCGACGATATCCTGATGAACCGCCTGCGCCGCGCCTTCAACGACAATCACGCGCTGCAATGCGGTTTCTGCACACCGGGGCAACTGGTCTCGGCGCGCGATCTACTGGTGCGGCTGGACGACCCGGACGAGGCCCGTATCCGCAAGGAAATGAGCGCCAATCTGTGCCGCTGCACCGGCTATATGGGCATCGTCAATTCGGTGATCGAAGTGTTCGCCGACAAGGACCCGGCCCTTCTCGAAGCGC
>JAOUMF010000155.1 GCA_029881615.1 Alphaproteobacteria bacterium
GCAAGAAACTGACCTCGATGTCTCTTTTATCGGGCGGCGAGCAGGCACTTACCGCCGTCTCCCTGCTGTTCGCGGTATTCCTGACCAATCCAGCGCCGATCTGCGTGCTGGACGAGGTCGATGCGCCGCTTGACGACAGCAATGTCGACCGCTTCTGTTCGTTGCTTAACGAACTTTCAAATAGCAATGCCACCCGCTTCCTGGTAGTCACCCACCACCGCATGTCCATGGCCCGCATGGACCGGCTTTTCGGGGTCACCATGGGCGAACCGGGGGTGAGTCAGCTGGTTTCCGTTGACCTTGCCGGTGCCGAAGCTATGCGCGACGCAGGGTGACCCCCCTTCAGGCATTGTCGCAACCCTTTATTTTCCGCGCTTTTTAGACAGGTTGCCGCATTGCGGTATTCCACCTTGACTTGGATTTTTCGCATAAGTATGGTGCCCGCGCTTTACGATGTGGCGTCGGTAATTCCAGGGGGCCGAAATGGGCGAAGATAACAGACCGCCCTCCCTCGACGATCTGGGAAACCGGCTTCGCGCGGCGCGGGAGCACCGAGAGGCCGATAGCCAGCACAAAGGGACTCTTTCCAGCGGACCGCCGGGAATGAGTGGCTTGGGTTGGGCCGTCCGAGTCGGGGTGGAAATGGTATCCGCCCTGATCGTGGGGGTTGGAGTTGGCCTCGGACTGGACTGGTGGCTTGATACCAAGCCCTGGTTTCTGGTGGTGTTCTTTCTGCTGGGTTCAGGAGCGGCGATGCTTAATGTTTGGCGCGCCGCAATGGGCTACGGCCTCGCAGTCGGGTACCCGAAACAGGGTGACAGCGAGGACGAGCAGGAAAAAGCGACGCATGGCAAGGTTGCCGGAACGTCCGGCGGTGCGGATTCCAATGGGAATTCCGCTGATAAAGAAAGTGAAAGGTAGGCGAGGTCAATATCGTGGCGAGCCCGCTTCAACAGTTTGAGATACATCCGATCGTCCCGATCCATATCGGCGGGATTGATCTGTCCATAACCAATTCCGCGCTATGGATGGGTATTTCCGTAGCCACGGCTTCGGTGTTCCTGGCATTCGGCGCACGACGCCGCGCGCTGGTCCCTGGCCGTTGGCAAGTCATGGCGGAAATGTCCTATGAATTCATAGCGAACATGCTGCGGGACAATGTTGGCGACGCAGGGCGGCGCTTCTTTCCGTATATATTTACCCTCTTCATGTTCATTCTGTTTGGGAACCTGCTCGGCCTGGTGCCGGGTGCGTTTACCTACACCAGCCATATCGCCGTGACGCTGGCTCTGGCAATGACGGTCTTCGTTGCCGTCACGATTGTCGGGATCGTCAAGCATGGGCTGCACTTCTTCACCTTCTTCGTACCCTCCGGCGTACCGGCGCTGATGATGCCGCTGATGATCCCGATTGAGATCATCTCCTACTTGTCGCGTCCGGTCAGCCTGTCGATTCGTCTTTTCGCGAACATGATGGCTGGCCATACGATGATGAAGGTTTTTGCCGGTTTCGTGGTGCCCCTGGGGGCCGCAACTTTTGGAATCGGCGGTTTGGCGCCAATCGCGATGGATGTCGCGCTGACCGGTTTCGAACTGCTCGTCGCTTTTCTGCAGGCTTATGTCTTCACCGTGTTGACCTGCCTGTATCTGAACGACGCGCTGCATCTCCACTAGTACGAACCGTATTAAGCGATCGTACTAACAATCAATTATCTGGACCAATTAACGGGAAACAAGACAATGGAACTCGAAGCCGCGAAGATGATCGGCGCAGGCCTGGCCGTGATCGGACTATCCGGCGTGGGCGTCGGTATCGGTAACATCTTTTCGTCGCTGATCGGATCGATCGCCCGCAACCCGGCGACCCGCCCGCAGATCTTTCCGATGGCCATGCTGGGCTTTGCGCTGGTTGAGGCCGTCGCACTGTACGCCCTGCTGATTTCGTTCCTGATCCTCTTCGGCTGAGGGCAAAGATGCGCGGCCTTCGGGTCGCGCACTCACCCCAGAAAACAGGAAATCCGGGAACGAAATGATGGCCGCACAGGCAAGATCCATCCTATTGGGCGGTATCGCTGCGATCACTGCGACAATGCCTTCGCTCGCCTTTGCGTCGAAGGAAGGCGGTGGCACGATGCCCCAGTTCGACGCGTCGACCTTTCCATCGCAGCTATTCTGGCTGACGGTGTCGCTCGTCGTCTTCTTCATCATCATGCGCAACAATGCGTTGCCGAAGATCGAAGAGGCGCTTGAGACCCGACGCCGGAAAATAGATGACGATCTGGACAGGGCGTCCGCCCACCGCGAGGAAGCGGAAGCCGCCATGGCGGCCTACGAAAATGCTCTCGCGGAGGCTGCTGAACAGGCAAAGGCCATCCACCGGGAAGTTGCCCAGGAGATCGCCGAGAGCGCCACGGTGCGACGCACGGCCCTGGCGGCCAAACTGGCGGAAGATACCAAGGCCGCCGAGGCCCGTATTACCGCGGCAAAAGCGCCGGCACTCGCCAACCTTCAGGATGTCGTCATCGAGGTCGTGCAGGAAGCCGCGGCCAAGCTGGCCGGACTGAAGGTATCTTCTACCGACGCCAAGGCCGCCGTAGCTGCCAGTCAGAAGGAGAAGGCATAATGGACGCGCTAATGCACAGCACAACCTTCTGGGTTGCCGTCGCCTTTTCCGTCTTCGTTATTGCGGCCTTCAAGCCCGGCAAGCGGGTACTGACCCAGGCACTGGATAGCCGGATCGCAAAAATCCGCGAGGAAGTCGAGGAAGCCCAGCGCTTGCGCGAGGAAGCCCAGACAATGTTGGCCAGCTACCAGCGCCGGCAGCGCGAAGCGATCCAGGAAGCCACACAAATCGTGGCCCACGCCCGCGAGGAAGCCGAACGGGCGAAGGTGAAGGCCGAGGCCGAACTCGAAGAATCCATCGCACGGCGCGAACAGCAGGCGGCGTTAAAAATCGCCCAGGCGGAAGCCGCCGCGTTGGAAGAAATCCGGGAAAAGGCCGTCGATATGGCGATCCAGGCCACCGCCAAATTGCTGGAGAAGTCCATGGCTGGCAAAGCCGGAGAGCAGGCTGTCACCAACGCTATAAACGATTTGCCGGGCAAACTGCATTAAGGCTCAGGCATAATCATAGCCGATAAAAAAACCCCCGCCTGCATGGCGGGGGTTTTTTAGTCCGTATGCCCGGGGCCATGGCCTAGCCCTGAGCGTCGGTGAATGCCTTATAGGCAACGACATCCATCAACTCGGCAACTTCGGCCGGATCATTCAAACGCATCTTGAAGAACCAACCATCCTCTTCCGGCGACTCATTCACCATGACCGGCTCGCTGGCCAGGGCATCATTGACTTCAACAATTTCGCCAGACAACGGCGCATAGATTTCGCTTGCCGCCTTGACCGACTCAACAACCGCGATCTCGCCACCCTGCTCTACGGTGCGACCAATATCCGGCAACTCGACGAACACCACGTCCCCCAGCTGCTGTTGTGCGAAATCGCTAATACCGACAGTGGCAATATCGCCATCCACCGAGACCCACTCGTGGTCTTCGGAATATCGAAGATCATTGCTCATGACCTAAAACCCCTTTTATTAAGCCGTCCAAAATATTCAGCGCCAAAGGCTCATCAATGGCGCGATCAATACCCGAATTTGTCCTTGTTGCGGGACAATTCAGCTTTCGTCAATTCAAATCCCAGATAAAGCACAAAATTCCGAACGTCGCGGTCGTCCGGCCGCGGAATATTGATTTCCAGCAGATCCCGATAGAACAACCCGCGGCGACCCGGCGGGATCTTGGTATCCACACGAAACGCCTTGCGGCTATGCACAACCGGCTCTGCCGCACCATCGCGGGGCCATTCGGCGACGGCAACGAAATATCCGTAATCCACCGACCCATCCGCCGATCCGGCACCGCGTTTTACTTCCATGACGACCTCCAGGTCGACCGAGATCTCGCCCCCTTTAAGGCCGTAGGAACATTCCCCGACCACCCGCATCATGCGGGCCTCAAACAGCACATCGGTTGGATCACGGCCCGGACCGTCGCGATACCGGGTCAGTTCCGACGATTCGCCCAGTACCTTGGCGGCCGGACAAGGGGCATCATCCTCTGTTTTATTTGCGCAACCGGTGGCCAAAATCGCAACCGCTGCAATTGCCGCCCAGCGCAACATCCCGGGAAAAACCTCAAACAATGAACTCACCTTCCGCAACCCCGACATACGCTAGCCGGCCCAAACAAAATGCCCGATTGCCCATTTCAACCTGCCCCTGGTTTCGAACCAGCCATGGTCTGTGTTAGTCTGCGCCCTATCAAGACGCCCTCCGGGGAAAAGCATGATTGACGCACAAGCGTCCGCGATACTAAAGAGACGCCAGAGCTTTAACAAGGCTCGCAAACAGCGGTCCGTGACCATTTTACGGATGCATTGAAACACGGACTGGAACAGCATGACAGACGGCATGGCCAAGCGTGAACCACTAACGATAGTGCTGGCAAATCCGCGCGGTTTTTGCGCCGGTGTGGACCGAGCCATCAAGATCGTCGAGGTGGCGCTGGAGAAATATGGGGCGCCCATCTACGTCCGGCATGAAATCGTCCATAATCGTTTTGTCGTCGAGGACCTGGAACGTAAAGGCGCCGTTTTTGTAGACGAGCTGGACGAGGCGCCCGGGGACCGGCCCGTTGTGTTTTCAGCCCACGGTGTACCTAAAAGCGTCCCTGCCGAGGCCGAGCGACGCAACATGATCTATCTCGATGCTACCTGCCCACTGGTCAGCAAAGTCCATCACGAAGCGGAACATCATTATCAGACCGGAAGGCGAATCGTCATGATTGGCCATGTCGGCCATCCAGAAGTCGTGGGCACCATGGGACAGCTTCCGGAAGGCTCTATCATACTGATAGAAAATGCGGATTCCATTGCAGATATCGACCTCCCGCCGGATACCCCCCTTGCCTATATTACGCAAACCACACTATCGGTAGACGATACGGCTGAAATCGTGGCGGCCCTGAAACAACGCTTTCCAGACATTCACGGGCCCGGCAAGGAAGACATTTGCTATGCCACCACCAATCGGCAATCAGCGGTAAAATCGATGGCTCCGCAATGCGACGCACTGATCGTCGTCGGTTCCGCAAACTCGTCAAATTCGCGCCGATTGGTCGAAGTCGCGGTTAGCAAGGGCTGCGCCAATGCTTTTTTACTGCAAAACGCAGCTGCGTTAGACTGGACCCGTCTGGCGGGGGTGTCGAGACTTGGAATAACCGCCGGAGCGTCCGCGCCTGAGATACTGGTGCGTGAACTTATCGATGCATGCCGCGAACGCTTTGATGTCACGACGGAAACAGTGTCCGTCGGAGACGAGACCGTTCATTTCAACTTGCCGCGCATACTAAGCGCCTGACGGAAATTCGATGGCGGTCTATACAGAAGTTGGCGACGAGGATCTGGAACGGTTTGTCGCGGAATACGATCTTGGCGCCGTATTGTCCTGCAAGGGCATTGCCGAAGGGGTCGAGAACACCAACTATTTGCTACACACCGCGACCGGCAATTATATCCTCACCCTCTATGAAAAACGTGTCGCCGAGGCGGACCTGCCGTTTTTCCTGGGGCTGATGGAACATTTGGCACGCAAGAATATTCCATGCCCCACGCCGGTCCATGGCAGGGACGGCAAGGCGCTTAGGAACCTATGCGGACGGCCCGCCGCGATTATCACTTTTCTCGACGGCATGTGGCCCCGGCGTATCCGCATCGAACATTGCTCGGGTGTTG
>JAOUMF010000156.1 GCA_029881615.1 Alphaproteobacteria bacterium
TGGATATATCAACGCGGCCCGATCGATCTGGAAGAAGAGGCCACCGGCAAGAACGGCGCCATCCCGTCGCACGAGGACCGCGTGGCGGCGGTCGATGCGCTGGCCCGCGAGGCGCTGGGCCCCGACGGTGAATATGTCATCTTGCGCGGCTATTACCTGGAAGCGACCGGCGGACATATCGCGCTGATCCGCCCTCATCGCAGCCGCGGCGAGGCGCTGGTGATAGGAACGGACATGAAACCGATCACCATCGGATACCGGAAGGCCACGCCCGACCGCCGCATCTGTATCGCCCTTGCCCGAAGCATGCCGGCATAACGGGATAATATCAGGGCTCGCTGATAACAGGCCCGTTGGCGAAACTGCATCCCAGGCGCTAATATATCCGAACCGCTGTTTAGCGATTTCGGAGTCTGACATGGTTGCGAGAAGAGATGTCCTGAAGGGGGTGATCAGCACGCCGCTGGCAGGATTGCCGCTGGCCGCGATTCTGGCCGACCCCGGATTGGCCCGCGCCGCCGCGACCGGGCTGCATGAATACACGATCAACACGCCCACCGGCCGCCGCGTCAGTGGCGCGCTGGCAATGCCGCTGGGCGCACCTGCGCCGACGGTGTTGCTGATCCATGAATGGTGGGGCCTCAACGATCAGATCAAGGCGATAACCGCTGAACTGGGCAGGCTGGGCTATCTGGCGGTAGCCGTCGACCTGATGGACGGCCGGGTGGCGAAAACGGCCGAGGAAGCCCGAACGCTGACCGGCGCGGTGGTGGCGAATGACGCCGCCGACACATTGGCCGGATGGATCGAATGGCTGCGCGTCCATGACGCCTCGAATCGCAAGATCGGCGTCGTGGGATGGGGCTTCGGCGGCGGGTGGTCGCTGGCGGCATCGATCGAGTCCCCGGTGGAAGCGACGGTCGTCTATTACGGCCGCATCAACCGCAAGGCATCCGAATTGGTGCGACTCAAGGGTCCGGTGCTGGGTCACTTCGCCAATCACGATAAGTTTATCGACAAGGCGATGGTATCGGCCTGGGAATCGGAAATGGACAAGGCCGGAAAACGCTATACTACCCATTGGTACGATGCCGACCATGCCTTTGCGAATCCGACCAGCGCCCGTTATGACGAGGCGGACGCCCGACTTGCCTGGGATCGAACCTTGAAATTCTTCGACGAAACCCTGTAGGGTCAGGCGAATGGGGGAACAGCGTTGATCAAGAAAGTCATAATAGTGTGTTTCGGACTGGCCTGTGCGGCAATTGCCTCGCAAGCACCCGAATTTACACAGCAATATCTGCAAAGGCTGGGCGGTTGGGTTGATTCCTACAAGGATCGTGTTGCCCGGCTGGATTTGCGCGCGGCCCAGTTCAAAATGACCCGCACCGAGTATCTCGAAGCGCTGCAGGCCAGCGCCGACCCCAAGGTCAGACAGGAAGCGGCCAATATCGCTACCTGGCCGATTTATCTCAAGCAATATACCGAAATGCAGGTTTCCCTGCAGACCGGCGCCGCATTGATGCAGCCGATCAAGCTGTTACAGAATTATTTCGATCCGGCCTTCAAGCCGATCGTCCAGGCAACTTTCGCCGAATACAAGGC
Source organism: Alphaproteobacteria bacterium (assembly GCA_029881615.1). Taxonomy (GTDB): domain Bacteria; phylum Pseudomonadota; class Alphaproteobacteria; order UBA8366; family JADFVY01; genus JADFVY01. The sequence continues at coordinate 1,606 of JAOUMF010000156.1, forward strand.
GGCGGCCCCGATTACCGGCGAGGGTGCGATCTTCGGCGGCATCGGTTTCATCGTCGGATGGATTCTGACGGGATTTGGCGGCGCCCTGCTCCGCGCGCCCCTGGAGATAATCCGCCGGCGCCGGGCCGCACGGAAAAACCTCCCGAAATTCGTCAATCACAAACTCGACGAACCTACGCTATCGGCCAATATCCCGGAAACCGGCGATCCGGAAGAACCCACGGAGACCATCAAGGTCTAGCGCCTGCGGCTCGCTGATATCTATCGCCCGCGGCCTGCCGATATCTAACGCCTGCCGGCCGCGATTCGTCTTGCCGGGCCACCACGGCGCGCGCGGGTGTCCTCGTCGAACAGTTCGGTCAGTTTTTCCATCATGGTGCCACCCAGCTGCTCCACATCCATGATCGTCACCGCGCGGCGGTAATAGCGGGTGACGTCATGGCCGATGCCGATGGCGACCAGTTCGACCGGCGAGCGTGTTTCGATATAATCGATCACGTCCCGCAAATGGCGCTCCAGATAATTGCCGGCGTTAATCGACAGAGTTGAGTCGTCGACAGGCGCGCCATCCGATATCACCATCAGGATGCGCCGCTGTTCGGTGCGCGCGATCAGCCGGTTATGCGCCCACATCAGCGATTCGCCGTCGATATTCTCCTTCAACAGCCCCTCGCGCAGCATCAGCCCCAGATTCTTGCGGGCGCGGCGCAGCGGCGCGTCGGCGGTCTTGTAGACGATATGGCGCAGATCGTTCAGGCGGCCCGGATTGCCCGGCTTGCCGTCGGCGATCCATTGTTCACGCGCCTGCCCGCCCTTCCAGGCCCGTGTCGTGAAGCCCAGAATCTCTACCTTGACGCCGCAACGTTCCAGGGTCCGCGCCAGGATGTCGGCGCTCATCGCGGCGATGGCGATGGGCCGGCCGCGCATCGAACCCGAATTATCCAGCAACAGCGTGACCACGGTATCGCGAAACTCGGTATCGTTTTCCTGTTTGAAGGACAGCGAGGACAACGGGTTGGTGACGATGCGGTCCAGCCGCGCCGTGTCCAGCATTCCTTCCTCGAGATTGAAATCCCAGGACCGCATCTGCTTGGCCAGCAGCCGGCGCTGCAACCGGTTGGCCAGCTTGCCGATGAGTCCCTGCAAATGGCTGAGTTGCTGATCCAGCATCTGGCGCAGGCGGGTCAGTTCCTCCGGATCGCATAATTCCTCGGCCGCCACCACTTCGTCGAAGCTTTCGGTATAGACCTTGTAGAAAGGCTCTTTCGGCAGGTTCGACAAATCGCCGTCCTGCCGCTTCATGCCCGGGTCGCCGGGGGTTTCGCCACCCGGCGCGGTCATCGCATCGCCCTCGCCGGCCTCGCCCGATTCCTGCATGTCCATATCGCCGGTATCGGAGGCCATGCTGTCGGACATCGCCTGTTCCAGCTTGCCCGAACCCTCGGCATCCTCCGACGCGGTTTCCGGACCGTCCTCCTGGTCCTCGCCGCCCTGTTCGTCCGACTGTTCGCCGCCCTCGGATGCATCGTCCTCGCCGAGGTCGATATCCATCTCGGTAATCAACTGGCGCACGGCCTCGCAATAGGTGGCCTGATCGCCCACGCAACGGTCCAGATTGGCCAGCGCCTGTTTCACCTTGGCGCTCAACAACGGCTGCCACTGGTCCCAGGCCTTGCGGGCGGCGGGCGGCGGCGGCGCGCCGGTCAACGCCTGGCGGGCCATCAGCCGCACCACCTCAGGCATGGTCGCCTCGGCGGTATCCTCGACTACCCCGAAACCCTCGCGCTTGTATCGTTCCTGCAGGGCGGCCGACAGGTTTTCGGCGACCCCGGCCATCTTGCGCGCGCCCAGCGCCTCGACCCGCGCCTGCTCCAGCGCGTCATACAGCGCCGGCGCCACATCGCCGGCAGGCCGCCGCCTTGCATGCAGGGCCGCATCGTGCAGCCGCAGCTTCAGGGCCGCGGCGTCGGCCTCGCCCCGCACATAGGCGGCTTCCTCGGCCGGCAGTTCGCGACTGGGCAGGGGCACGCGCACGCGCGGGCCCTCGGCACCCCTGGCGCTGTCGGTGCCATAGGTCAGGTCCGCGTCATCACGGCCCGAAATCGCACGGAAGGCCGCGGCGTTCGCGCGCTTGAAGATTTCTACCGGTGTGTCCTGCTCAGCCATGCCGTCCCATCAGATCAGGGTCGCCTTGACCCCGGATTCCGGCAGCTCCGAACCGAAGCAGCGCTGATAATATTCGGCGACCACCGGGCGTTCCAACTCGTCGCATTTGTTCAGGAAGGTCACCCGGAAGGCGAAGGGGATATCCTTGAACATTTCCGCATTCTCGGCCCAGGTGATTACGGTACGCGGCGACATCACGGTCGAAATATCGCCGTTGATGAAACCGGCGCGCGTCAGGTCGGCGAGCGTCACCATGGCGGCAATAGTCGCGCGGCCTTCGTCATTGTCGTAGCCGGGCACCTTCGACAGCACGATCTGTTTTTCCACCTCGTCCGACAGATAGTTCAGCGTGGTGACGATGTTCCAGCGATCCATCTGTGCCTGGTTGATCTGCTGGGTGCCGTGATAAAGCCCGGTAGTGTCGCCAAGGCCGACCGTGTTGGTGGTCGAAAACAGGCGGAACCAGGGATGGGGGCGGATCACCCGGCTCTGATCCAGCAGGGTCAGCTTGCCCTCTACTTCCAGAATGCGCTGGATCACGAACATCACGTCCGGCCGGCCGGCATCATATTCGTCAAAGCATAGCGCGCAGGGATTCTGCAGCGCCCAGGGCAATATGCCCTCGCGGAATTCGGTAACCTGCTGGCCTTCGCGCAGCACGATGGCATCCTTGCCGATCAGGTCGATACGGCTGATATGGCTATCCAGATTGACGCGCACGCAGGGCCAGTTCAGCCGCGCGGCGACCTGTTCCACATGCGTGGACTTGCCGGTGCCGTGATAGCCCTGGATCATGACGCGGCGGTTGTAGGCGAACCCGGCCAGGATGGCGAGCGTGGTGTCGTGATCGAAGACATAGGTCTCGTCCTGCTCCGGCACATAGTCCGACCCATGCGAAAAGGCCGGAACCTCCATGTCGGAATCGATTCCGAAGGTCTGACGGACGGACAGCCTGATGTCCGGCGCGTCCAGATCGTGGGCGCGTTGTATCGAATGTTCGGTCGAGTTCGTCATCTATTGAGATCCGTTCGTCTTCGAGGGTGAGGCCGGGTCCGCTCTCCGGACGCGCGACTAGCGGACCGAGAGCGCCTTTTTCAGTGTCGAATAGGCCTCGATGATTTCCTTCAGCCGCTCCTCGGCCAGTTTATCGCCACCGTTCGCATCCGGATGATGCTGCTTCACAAGTTCCTTATATCTGGCCTTCAACCCGGTCAAGTTCAACGGCGCATTCAGGTCCATTATATCCATGGCGCGGGCTTCCGGGCTGGTCGGATGGAATCCGGCCGCGCGGGCCTGACCGTTGCGGCGCGCCCTCGCCGCGCCCTCGGCCCCGCCCGTGCCGTCGAAATAATCGAACCCGTCATGAATCGGCGGCGCGCCCCGACTGTAATGGGGCCGCCCGCCCGTCCTCGCGCCAAGCGGCCAGGTCGGCCGCTGCCAGGTGGTGTCGCGGCGGGTATCCTCCTCCACCTCGTCCTGGGACATGCCGGCGTAATAATTCCAGGCCTTGTTGTATTCCCGCACGTGATCGAGGCAGAACCAGTAATAATCCTCCAACCGGTCGCGGCCCTTGGGCGCGCGGTAATGCCCCGGCTCGCCACAGTCGGACCGGTCACAGAGTCTGTCCGGCGCTTCGTTGCGTCCGGGCTCGTATATGCGCTGCGTTCTGCTCATCTGATGATTATCGTATTCACGGCGGCGCCTTTCAAGCACGCACGGGTTGACGAACGCCTTCCGGGGGCCGATATCGGGCTTAATCCAATATAAATTCAGCCCACGGGGACATATCGATGAGCATAACCGAAAGAATTAACAAAAAGCTGAACGAGGGGCTGACGCCGTCACGGCTGGAAGTCATCGACGAGTCCATGAAGCATCTGGGCCATGCGGGATATCGCGAAGGCGGCGAGACCCATTTCAACGTCACCGTGGTCTCGGAAAAATTCGAAGGCAAATCCCGGGTCGACCGCCAGCGCATGGTCTATGCCCTGCTGGCCGACGAAATGGCC
>JAOUMF010000157.1 GCA_029881615.1 Alphaproteobacteria bacterium
GGTTGCCCATTTTTCGCGCCAGCAAGGCTTCGGCGTGAATATACAGAGGGTTGCGGCTGTCGGCCCGGCGGGCCCACCGGAAAGCGGCCTGCGCCATGGCGTAGTCGCCATTCGCCATGGCATCGCGGCCAGACTGGTAGGCTTTGTTCGCAATATCCCCGACAAACATAACCTTGATTTCCCTCGGTCTTCCGTAACTAAAAGGCCCCGCCGATGTCTTATTGTTCCGGTGCGGTTTTCTTTGGCGGCATCACCCTGTGCCGTGTTGCCCGGTAATGGTTAAGATAAGACTAACGAAACAATACTCCTTTCGGGGTGTTCATGCGCAGCGCTATCAAACGGCATTTATCTTAATTGCTGCAAAATACGCTATTAAATGCCTGAAAATCAATATGTTACAGCCTTACCACGTTAACAAATTTTTCTATTTTCTTATCTCCACATACATCTTATTTGATGTGCTCCGCGCCCTTTTGCGCTCACCGTCCGCGTATGATGGTCGGCTTGTGCTCGCGCAGGGGTGGCAGGCCCACCTGAAATAGACTTGTTCACTTGTGCTGTCGGAACCCTGCGAATAAGCTTTGGTCGAAAATTCCCAAAATTCATCTAGCGAGAAAATATGTCGGCAGAGGAAAACAAGCCTGATAATGCGGTGCAAGGCGCAACGGATTTTCAGGATCCCCACGCCCCTTCGAAAAGCACGGAAAACAGCCTGGAGGCCGCGATCGGCACGCAGGTGCGCGAATTCCGCCAGAAACTGGATATGACGGTGGTGGAATTGGCCAAGGTGGCCGGGCTGTCGGCAGGCATGTTGTCGAAGATCGAACATGGCTTGACCTCGCCCTCGCTAAGTACGCTACAGAGTCTGGCCAACGCGCTGCATGTGCCGGTCACCGCCTTGTTCCGTCGTTTCGAGGAAGAACGCGATGCCAGCTTCGTAAAGGCCGGCGAGGGTTTGAAGATTGAGCGGCGCGGAACCCGCGCGGGCCATCAGTACCAGTTGCTGGGTCATACCGTCGGCAAGGCGATCGGCATGGAGCCCTATCTGATTACCCTGACCGACCAATCCGATGTCTTCCCGATCTTTCAGCATTCCGGGGTGGAGTTTCTTTATATGCTGGAAGGAGAGGTGAGCTATCGTCATGGCAGCAAGAACTACGTTATGGAACCGGGCGATTCCCTGATATTCGATGCCGACGCCCCGCACGGGCCCGATGAACTGCGCAAATTGCCGGTCCGGTTTTTGTCGATCATCGTTTATCCGAACCCGAAGGGGACGTGAACAGGGTCGAGGGGCCGTTCCTGTGAGGAAAAAGGTTTTCGTGCAAGTTGATCGCCTGATTTTTCCCTGATAAGGTTCTGTCCACGAAATCGTCGTTTTTTCAGCGCTCCCGGGATGAACAGGCTGCGGGGGCAAGGCAAAATCAATTTGGCTCGCCGGGCGGGTCTGCGATCAGGGAGTTAGTTGCATGTCCAAGGATCTCGCGAAGATCGTTAGTGACAAAAATATAAAATACGTCATGTTCAGCTTCGTCGACATGTTCGGCAGTTTGCGCGCAAAGATGGTTCCGGCGAAGGCGGTTGGCCGGATCCAGAAAGACGGCGCTGGTTTTGCTGGTTTCGCGACCTGGCTCGACATGACGCCGGCTTTTCCCGATATTCTTGGGATGGCCGATCCCGATAGCTTCATGCAGCTTCCCTGGCGGCCCGACATCGGCTGGGTCGCCTGTGATCTGGTAATGGAAGGCAAGGAAGTCGAGGCCTCGCCCCGCGTCATGCTGAAGCGCCAGTTGGAACGGGCCGAGAAAAAGGGCTATCGCATCAAGACCGGCGTAGAATGCGAATTCTTCCTGTTGAATCAGGATGGCACGGAACTGTCCGACGCGTTGGATACCCAGTCGAAGCCCTGTTACGACCAGGGCGCGCTTATGCGCCGGATGGACCTGATCGGCGCCATTTCAGATGGCATGCAGGCGCTGGATTTCGGCAATTATCAGAACGATCATGAAGACGGCAACGGCCAGTTCGAAATGAACTGGGACTATGACGACGCTTTGAAAACCGCCGACCGGCATGTCTTCTTCAAATTCATGACCAAAACCCTGGCTGAACAGCATGGCTACCGGGCGACCTTCATGCCCAAGCCCTTTAATCACCTGACCGGCAATGGCTGTCACGCGCATGTGTCGGTGTGGGACAAGGGCGGCGCCAAAAACCTGTTCCATGACTCCAAGGGTGAGTTGGGAATTTCCGATATGGGTTATAAATTCCTTGGCGGGATCATGCATTCGGCGGATTCGCTGACGGCCTGGTTCAACCCGACGGTCAACAGTTACAAGCGCATCAACGCGCCGGTCACCGCCTCGGGCGCGACATGGTCGCCCAACACGGTGACCTATACCGGTAACAACCGCACCCATATGATCCGTATTCCCGACGAAGGCCGCTTCGAATTGCGTCTGATGGACGGGGCTGCCAACCCCTATCTGATGCAGGCGGGTATCGCCGCGGCGGGCCTGGACGGGGTGGAAAACGACCGTGATCCGGGCGAGCGCCTCGACATCAATATGTATGAGGACGGCCACAAGCTGAAGCGCGTCAAGCGGTTGCCGCTGAATCTTCTGGATGCCTTGCGTTTGCTGGAAAAAAGCAAGGTGCTGAACGATGCCTTCGGCAAGGATGTGATTCAGGGTTATTTGAAGCTGAAGATGCGTGAATGGAACTCGTACATGAGTCACGCCACCGAGTGGGAACGCGATAATACACTCGATTGTTGAACAAGCCGAAGATCCGGTCTTGCGAGAGGGGCGTCACACAGGGTGGCGCCCTTTTTCTTGCCTCATATGGGTAGGAGTGGACCCAAAATGGCCAGGACGATAAACCCGATCAGGCAATAAAACAGCACTCAAGGGCGCAAATGATTGATCCATATCCCTCATTTGGCCCCTTGTCCTAATTATCCGTGAGGGTTACACTCCATCCCAAGATAAAAGGTTTCCCGTCATGAAATGTGACGGAGAAAAGGCCATTGCCTGCGTTGGCGTAAAGAAAATGGCATTGACCGCGCGAATTACAGGCGGGCGGTCGAACTTAACGGGAGGAGTACAAAATCATGTCGGAAGATTTGTCGCGCCGAATAGACGCGATGTTCAATCAGGACAGGCTCTGGGCTTGGGGCTTTGTCATCGTTCTCTGGATTACCTACATTTTTGTTTTTTTCGCCGTCGACTGGGTCAATGACGATGGCGGAATCCGGCTTGCCCTGTTGATCGGTGGCGGTCTGGTGTTGCTCTACAACACCGCGTCGATCGCCTCGATGATCAAGCATTACGGGGAAGACAAGGAGGCCATTTACGGTATCGACATCCGCCATCTGGACGAGATGCGTGAACGTGCCAAAAGCGGCAAGAGTTAAGGGAGGGAATGATGGCGCAAAGATATGAACCGCCCAAACAATCGGGCGTGGGCCAATTAGTCGATAGCGTTCTTTTGATGGTGTTTGTGTTCGGAAGCCTGATGTTTTCGCTGTTTTACGAAAATATCCTCGGCTTTTTGGGCATGGGCGCCGATGAGGCCGATGCCGCGGCGGCGGCCGGCGAGGTAACCTGGGACAGCCTGGGCCAGAACGAGGTCATGCAGGCGCAGTGGGAAAAGCTGGGTTACGGCGTCGATGAAGCCGCGGTCCTGATCAACGACAGGTTCGATTACACGATCGATCCGGTCGCTCTGGTCGTCACGGCTATCGTCATCATCGGGTATTTCGTCTTCCTGTTCCGCGCGTCGGACAAGGAATATCGCGAAGTGCTTCGGGAAAAATTCGACAATTGACAGGCATAAGACGCTGTCCGCTGGCACTAAACGAACCAGTGCGCGGCGGGTTTTGCTCGGGAGGCAAACAAAATGGATTTCTGGGATATTCTCAGCTACTCGGCATGGATTATTTCCGCCGGGCTGCTTTTGTGGATGCTGATGGACGCCATCAGGATCAATCGTGAATATGACGAAGACCTGCTGATCAGCTCGCGCGAAGGCGCGGACGAACTGCTGGAAGCCGACGAAAAGGGGGGCCGGTCATGAGCGAACAAACCGCAACCGCGCCCGCCGAACGCATCAATCTTCTCAAGGTTCTTGGCCCGGTCCATGTGTGGGCGCTAGGCGTTGGAATCGTTCTGGTCGGCGAATATATGGGCTGGAACTTTTCGGTGGGCAAAGGCGGCGCTTACGGGTCGCTGATCGCCTGCTGGTTCATCGGACTGCTCTATACCTGTGTCGCCATGATCGATTCCGAGGTGACCTCGACGGTCGCGGCCGCCGGTGGGCAATATGCCCAGGCCAAGCATATCGTCGGGCCGTTGATGGCCTTCAATGTGGGGCTTTATCTGGTGCTGGCCTATACCATGCTGGAAGCCGCCGACGCCTTGGTGGTGGGGGATCTGCTGGCGATTGTCGCCGGACAGTTCGGCCATCCCGACCTTGATCCGAAACCCTTCGTGGTGCTGACCATCGCATCCCTGGCCTGGTTGAATTATCGCGGCGTCTTCATGACACTGACCGTGAATTTCATCATCACGGCGGTGGCGTTCATCGCCCTGGTCGTCATGTTTTTCTGGACCCAGCCCTGGAACCCGGGCGCGGTGCTGTTGCATGAAAAGCTGCTGACCGATCTGCCCTATGGCTGGATCGGCGTTATCGCGGCGCTGCAGTTCGGCATGTGGTACTATCTGGGCATCGAAGGCACCTGCCAGGCGGCCGAGGAAGTCCGCTCCGCTGGTCGTTCGATCCCGCTAGGCACGATGAGCGGCATGATCACGCTGTTGATCGCGGCCACCATCACCTGGTACATGGCCGCGGGCCTGCTGCCCTGGGAATATCTGGGGCAGGCTGGCGTGCCGATGTATGACGCGGCGCAAATGACCGGCAGTCCGACCCTGATGGTGTTGCTGTTCATCGGCACCATCTTCTCGGCCATCGCCTCGGCCAACGGCTGCATCAATGACGCCTCGCGATCCTGGTTCTCGATGGGCCGCGACCGTTATCTGCCGATCTGGTTCGCGGCGGTGCATCCGCGCTACCGCACGCCTTACCGCGCGATCATCTTCCTGATCCCGGTGGCGGTGGCGTTCGGCTTTACCGGGCTGCTCGACCAGGTCATCACCTTCTCGATCCTCTCCGGCTTGCTGGGCTATACCTTCATGTCGTTGAACATGATGAAGTTCCGCAAAAGCTGGCCGCTGGATTCGATCAAGCGGGGTTATGTCCATCCGTTCCATCCGCTGCCGGCGCTGTCGTTGCTGATCCTGTGCGGGGCGACCTATTTCGCCACGTTCCTGGGTTATGGCGCATCGCTGCTGGCGATCATGGGGTTCTATATCATTGCCTCGGTCTGGTTCCATTTCCATCGCTACAAATATGTGCGGCGGGCCGATCAGTTCACCATGCCCTGGCCGAAACCGCAGGGCTATTGAGGAGGATTGCAGCCATGATCAAAAAGCTCTTATGCGCAACGGATGGCTCCAAGGCCTCCGATAAGGCGGTGGATTTCGCGGTTCAGTTCGCCAAACAACTCGGTGTGGAGCTAACCTTCGTTACCGTTTCCACGGTGACAGAGGACGCGGTCTCCCACACCAGATTCTGGAACAGCGAGGAACTGAAGGCCATCGACGAGCAGGTTCACCGCGAACTCGCCGGTGCCGAGGCCAAGGCCAAGGCGGGCGGGCTGGCTTCATACAAGTGTGTGGCCGTTCATAGTCCCAGCATATCAACCGGGATCATCG
>JAOUMF010000158.1 GCA_029881615.1 Alphaproteobacteria bacterium
TGCATTTTCCGGCCCGCCCAGCAGATACATCACCAATTGCGCCCAGGAGCATTCCGCATAGAGTACCGCGGTGCCGGTAAGAACCAGCGTCATCACGACAAGCGCCAGCAGAAGGTGGGCAATTCGTAATGCCAGGCTCCACCGCCGCACGTATTTTCCGTCCGACAGGGGCAACTGGTTGGTCTGGACATGCAGTGTGTTCTTGCCTTCCTTGCGGTCCTTGTATTCGCGGTAGAACCATAGCGCGGCATGGGTCCAGAAGAAGGCGAAAACGCCGCCAAGCAACGCGGTCATGAATTTCGCGGCTATCCACATAAATGGGTAACGGTCGAAATCTCTGGTATTGCCGTGCGGCTGGAAGGTGGCAAACCCACCGGTCACATTGTCGTGGCACTTGCTGCAAGTGGCGAGGCGGTTGTTCGCATGCACCATTGATGATTCGTCGTCGACTCGTTTGACGCCATGGCTTCCGTGGCAGTCGAAACATTTCGCGGTATAGGCATAGCCCAGGGTGTTGACCTGGCCGTGATATGTTCCCACGTAGGTTTCGTACTGCTGTTCATGGCAGTTGCCACAATTCCGGGTGATCGCAAGCTTTATCGAGTCTGCTTCCGGCGAAGCGATATTGTGCGTCGTATGGCAATCGATGCAGACGGCGGCGTATGGATTGGCGTTGACCTTGGTTTCTTCGCCATGCACCGACCTGGAATAGGTTTCGGCCTCCCGTTCATGGCATTTGCCGCAAATTTCGGGAATTTCCAGCCGGGACATCGCACCGACCTTGCCCTCTATCGGCAAAATGTAATGCGCATTGTGACAATTATAGCAGGTGGCATTCGTGTGCGACTGGTCTTCTGCATTAGGCTGTGCGTGGACCGATCCCATATAGCTGTTGATTTGTTCCACCACCTCGCCCAACCGCGCGAACTCTTCGGTCTTGCCTTCTCTCTGGGCGTCATCCCACAGTTTTCTGTGGCATTGCACGCAACTGACCTTTCGCTCCACAAACTCTTCATGGGGAATTTCAAGTATGTCCTTGTGACATTCCACGCAAAAGCGTTTGCCATGCACGCTTTCCTTGAATCGGTCCGGCGATACATGAATCTGCCGCGTTCCTCCATTAGGAGTTTCCGCATCGAATCCCTCGATTCCATGGCAATCCAGACAAATTTCATTGTCCGGCGCCTCCGCCTCGGCGGTTTGGGCATTGGCTTCGGAACTCCAGCCGGCGGGAAGGCCGGTCAGCAAAAAAATACTTGCTGAAAAAAAGGCAAAAGCGAAAATTCTTGAAGAGCGCATTGGACAATACCTCGCGCGATGAGCCGGTGCGGCGGATGCCAACCGGTGTGGAGTACAAGAAAAAGAGTGTGATTTAGTTCACGCGCTGACCGGAAAATCTTTGATCCACGTCAACGCGAAGGTGGAATTCATGAAGATTTTGTGCGGGCGGAAAAACTATCCGTTGTCAGTCCGGGCCGAGTCTGCGGGTAATTGGATCGTCAATCCGTGCCGCGGCGAAGCTCTGGCGGCCTCGGCCTAATCCGGGTTATCGAAATACAAGGGGGTCCCACAGGCGCGCCCGCGCCAATTTGTCGCGATCCCAGTCGATGCCCAGCCCCGGCCGCTTTGATGGCCAGGCGTAGCCGTTTTCGATCTTCATCGGGGCGGCGGTCAGATCGTCGAGTTGCGGGATGTACTCGACCCAGCGTGCGTTCGGTGCGGCCGCGCAAAGCGCTACGTGAAGTTCCATCAGGAAATGCGGACAGACGTCGATATTATATGTCTCCGCCAGATGTGCCGTTTTCAGCCATGGCGTGATGCCACCAATGCGCGCCACATCGACTTGAACGATGGAGCAAGCACCGGCCTGTAGATATTCACGGAAATGCGCGGGATGATACAGCGATTCGCCGACTGCGATGGGCAGGCTTGTGGATTTCGACAAGCGCGCGTGTCCGCCAATGTCTTCTGCCGGCAGTGGTTCTTCGAACCAGGCCAAATCGAGGCTCTCATAGTGACGCGCCCGCCGAATCGCTTCCGACAAGGTAAATCCCTGATTGGCGTCCACCATGATTTCAAAGCCCTCGCCAACGGCCTCGCGAACTGCTGAGAGGCGGTCCATGTCTTCGCTGACATGGGGTTTGCCGACCTTGATTTTCGATCCGCCGAACCCTTGTTGCTTTGCCGCCAAGGCCTCTTCCACCAACTGCTGCTTGTCGATCTGCAGCCAGCCGCCTTCGGTGGTGTATAGCGGGATACATTCCTGCGCGCCGCCTGCCATGACATGCAGCGGCAATTCCGCCCTCCGGCAGCGTAAATCCCAGAGCGCGGTATCGATAGCGGCCAGGGCCAACGCGGTAATGGCGCCAACTGCGGTCGAATGAGTGTGGAAGAACAGGTCTTTCCAGATCTTCTCTACCATGGCCGGGTCGCGGCCGATCAACCGCGGCGCAAGATGGTCGCGAATCAGGGCTACAACGCTGCTGCCGCCTGTACCGATGGTATAGGTATAACCCAGACCGCTGGATCCGTCGTCGGAGAAGATCTCGACGAAGACGGTTTCCTGCTTCACGAAGGCCTGAATTGCGTCGGTCCGCACCACTTTGGGCGTCAGATCCACCTGCAGGATTTCAATCTTGTCGATCTTGCTCATATGGAATCTCCCTGCTTTTTGAATTCGTGCCCGTCGAACCAGTCAGCCACATCCATGAAAAGACGGTCGCCGCCGAATCCGCCGGCCTTGGTGATCAGGGCGACCTGGCGGCCATTCGTCTCGAATTGGCTCCAGACAACGCCTGGCTGAATCTCGCCCTTTATCACGAGACAATTAATACCCATCCGGCGCAACAACGCCAGGACGGTATCGCCCCCGGTGGCCAGTATGGCGCCGATGTCATGGGCGAGCAGCAGTTTCTCGGCCGAAGCGGCCAGCGAAGCCGCAACACCATCGGAATCAGCCTCGACGGCCGGATCGGCTTGTGTCGCGCGGAGAAGGATAATGCCTGCACCCCCGCTGCTTTTGTCGGCATTCATGATTCCGTCTGGCGCTTCCAGCACATCACAGTCTGGATGGCCTTTCAGAAGCGCTGCGGATTGGGCCGCCGATTGCGGATTGCGTGAGCCGACCAGGAATAGAAGAGACCCTTTGAAATTGCCCTGATATTCGAAGTTTTTCTCAGGTCCAAACGCGATATCGGCCAGGGCCGCCGTCAATCCGCCGGCCCCGGCGAACAGCGTTTTGCGATGATCACGCAGCGCCGCCAGAGCTAACTGCCTCAGGTGATCTTCTCCCGTCGCATCGGCAATCACGATGCTGCCAGGTTCCATCTCATGCAACTCGCCACCGGCCGGCAGAAGTGTCGTCCTGGCATGCGGACGCGCCGTCCTGAACTGATCGAGGAGAGGTTCATTCGGCGGAGGGGATCGCTTGTCTTGTCCTATGGAGCTTTCCGACAAGGGAGTTCCGTGCACATGCACGATACCTGCCCGCAGCACGCGCCCCTGGGCGGGCATCGCGGGGCATAGCAGCAGGTTCCTGCCCGGTGCTGAGTCGAGCGCCGCCAGACATTCCGCGACAACATTGCCGCGTAACGTGGAATCTATTTTCTTGATCAGGAGAGGCGGACCATGCGCCGTCAGGGACTTGACGCTGGTGGCGCACAGTTTGGCCGCGGCACTGGCCGGCAGATGCCGGCTGTCGGTATTGACCGCTATTACTTCCGGCCCTGACCCAAGGGCTTCATCAAGCGAGTCCGGACAAATGGCGACGCGCGTATGCAGTCCGCGCCGGGCAAAAGGAGCCGCTGCATCCAGGGCGCCGGTAAGATCGTCGGCAATGATCGCAGCTTTTAACGCTTGTCGCCTCATATTCGGGGCCATGTTATCGGGCTGTGGCGAACTGTGGCTTCTTTGTCATCCGCCGCGCGTAGGCGACTGCGCAATTCATGTTGACGTGATCCGCCCGGCCCTTCCAGGCGATGTCAAACGCGGTGCCATGGTCGACCGATGTTCGCTTGATCGGCAGGCCAAGACTTATGTTGACGGTGGTATCGAAGGCGATCAGCTTGATCGGTATATGGCCCTGGTCGTGATATTGGGCCACGACCAGATCGAATTCACCCTTATGGGCGCGGTAAAATACCGTGTCGGCGGGAATCGGGCCGACTACATTGATTTTCTCCGCCTGCGCCTGGCGCACGGCCGGTTCGATGAAATCCAGTTCTTCGCGACCGAATATTCCGCCTTCGCCGCAATGGGGGTTAAGGCCGGCTACGGCGATGCGGGGGGCTGACAGCCCAAGTTCCTTGAGGTGGTCGTTACCGGCCTGGATCGTTGCCAGCACCCGTTCCGGCGTGGCGCGTTCCGTGGCATCCCTTAGCGAGACGTGGGTCGAGGTATGGATGGTCGACAATGTTTCCGATGCCAACAGCATGAAGGATGACTTCGCACCGGTAAGCGCGGCCAGCATCCCTGTATGGCCGTCATATTTATGTCCCGCCTCATGCAGGGCGGCCTTGTTCAATGGCGCCGTGACGATAACCGAAATCTCGCCGTCCATCGCCATCCGCGCCGCATGTTCCACGCAGCGAAAAGCCGTGTCACCGCCGGCCGCCGAAACCTGGCCGTCCTTTAGCTGGTCGCGGTCCATTACCGGGACATCGACCAGCCTGACGCAGTCACCATCCCCGGATGTTGTAAACGAGAATTCCCCGCCGACCAGTTCACGCGCCCGTTCCATGCTCGCCAGATCGCCGATGACGATCGTCTCGGCGCGGTCGCCCGGGTCCATTTCCGCGAGCGCCTTGCATATAATTTCCGGCCCGACGCCCGCCGGATCACCCATGGTAATGCCGATGGGGGCTTTGTCGTTCATGGCATCAATTGTCCGCCGTTGACCTCGATCACCTGGCCGGTGATGTAGGCGCTCAACGCGTCACAGCCCAGGAACAGGAAGGCGCCGACACAATCCTCGGAAGTGCCCAGCCGGCCCATGGGAATGGTTTTGCGCGCCCCTTCCAACTGATCGTCGTTGGAATATCGTTCATGGAACGGGGTGGCGATCACCCCCGGCGCCACGCCATTGACGCGGATGTTTTCCTTGGCATGCTCCTTCGCCAGGACACGTGTCAGCGTGCTGACAAACGCCTTGGATGCGCCATAGAACCCCGCACCTTCGCCGCCCCCGGTGCGGGCGGCAATCGATGTTGTGTTGATGATGTTGCCGCCACCGCTTTCGCGCATAGCCGGTATGGCGGCCCGGCAGGCCTGCAGCACGGAACGGGCGTTCAAATCCATCACCCGCTCGTAATGCTCGTCATCGACATCGACGATCGGAATTCGGCCTAGCATGCCGCCGGCATTGTTGATCAGCGTGTGCAATCCGCCGAAGGCTTCGACCGTGCGGCGCACGATCTCGTCGTTGGCCTCGGAATTCGAAACATCGCCTGCCACGAGGAATGCCTCTCCACCGGCCTTGGCGATATCCTCGCCGACCTGTTCGGCGGCGTCACGGCTGGAATTATAATGCACGGCCACCCGCGCGCCCAATCCGCCCAGCGCACGGGCCAGCGCGGCGCCGATGCCGGTGCTGGCGCCTGTGATCAGGATGGGGCGGTTCTTGAATTCGTCGAAATACATAGAATAAATCCAGGTTAAGGCAGAACCGCGGGCGTTTTGTCCGCCCGGCGGCCGCACATGGATCACCGATAAATCAGCGTCGGCAACCACATGGAAAATTGCGGGAT
>JAOUMF010000159.1 GCA_029881615.1 Alphaproteobacteria bacterium
GGCCGGATTCGAGGCCACCATATCGCCCGATATCGCCGTCGATATCTGGCGCAAATTCGCCTTCCTGGCGCCTTTTGCGGGCGTTACCGCGGCAACCCGCATGCCGATCGGGCCAATCCTGGCCGAGCCCGACACCCGTCGGCTGTTCGCCGATCTGATCGCCGAAACCGTCGCGGTCGGTCGCGCGAAAGGGGCGCGGCTGGAGGACGGCATAGAGGACAAGCAAATGGCCTTTGCCGAAGGCCTGCCGACCGAAATGAAGGCATCCATGCTGGGCGACCTGGAACGCGGCAACCGGCTGGAACTGCCGTGGCTAACCGGCGCCGTGGTAAGGCTCGGCCGCGAACTCGGCGTGCCCACCCCGGTCAGCGACACGGTCTACACGGTGCTGAAACTGCACGCCGAAGGCCGGAAAGACTAAGCAAGGCGGAAGGGAGCGCGCGCCGCCTTTTCAAGCGGAACCCGCCCCCTGCCCGCCTAACGCGTCAACGGCTTGTATTTGATGCGGTGGGGCTGGTCGGCCTCGGCGCCCAGACGGCGCCTGCGATCGGCCTCGTAGTCCTGATAGTTGCCCTCGAACCAGACCACCTGGCTATCACCCTCAAACGCGAGGATGTGCGTGGCGATGCGGTCGAGGAACCAGCGATCATGGCTGATCACCATGGCGCAGCCGGCAAATGCCAGCAACGCATCTTCCAACGCCCGCAGCGTATCCACGTCAAGATCGTTGGTCGGCTCATCGAGCATCAGGAAGTTGGCGCGCGTGCGCAGCATCTTGGCCAGATGTACCCGGTTGCGTTCACCGCCCGAAAGCTGACCCACCTTCTTCTGCTGGTCCGAACCCTTGAAGTTGAAGGCGCCGACATAGGCGCGCGACGGAATCTTGCGCTTGCCGAGATCGATATCCGCCTCGCCCTGGGAAATTTCCTCCCACACGGTGGCGGTGGGATTCAACGCGTCCCGGCTCTGATCCACATAGCCCAGCTCTACCGTGTCACCGACCGTCAAGCTGCCGGAATCCGGCGTTTCCTGACCGGCAATCATGCGGAACATGGTGGTCTTGCCGGCACCGTTCGGGCCGATCACACCGACCAGCGCGCCCGGCGGCAAAATGAAATTCAGGTTTTCGATCAATTGATGATCGCCAAAACCCTTGCCCAGCCCTTGCGCCACGATCACCTGATCGCCCAGCCGCTGGCCAACGGGAATGACAATCTGCGCGGTTTCCGTCGATTTGGTGTTGGCCTCCGCCAGCATTGCCTCGTAGGACTGGATGCGGGCCTTCGATTTGGCATGGCGCGCCTTCGGGCTCTGCTGAATCCATTCGCGCTCGCGAGCCAGCGTCTTCATCTGGGCGACGTCGGCCTTTTCCTCATGCTCAAGCCGCTTCTGCTTCTGCTCCAGCCAGGCGGAATAATTACCCTCGTACGGGATGCCATTACCGCGGTCGAGTTCAAGAATCCAGCCCGTCACATTGTCCAGGAAGTAGCGATCATGGGTCACCATCACCACGGTGCCCGCATATTCACGAAGATGGCGTTCCAGCCACGATACCGATTCGGCGTCGAGATGGTTGGTCGGTTCGTCAAGCAACAGCAGATCGGGTTTGGCCAGCAGCAGCCGGCAGAGCGCCACCCGGCGGCGTTCGCCACCCGACAGCTTTTCCACGCCAGTCTCGCCCGGCGGGCAACGCAGCGCGTCCATGGCGATCTCGACGGTGCGGTCCAGGTCCCAGGCGTCGGCCGCGTCAATCTTTTCCTGCAGTTCGGCCTGTTCTTCGATCAGGGCCGTCATCTCGTCGGCATCCTCGACCTCGCCCAGCCGCATGGACACTTCGTTGAAGCGGTCCACCACGGCCTTGATCTCGCCCATGCCCCGCATGACATTCTCTGCCACGGTCAGCTTCGGGTCCAGCTCCGGCTCCTGCGCCAGATACCCGACGCTCGCGCCGTCGGCGGCCCAGGCTTCGCCGGTATATTCTGTCTCCATGCCCGCCATGATCTTCAGCAGCGTCGACTTGCCCGCGCCGTTATAGCCCAGCACGCCGATCTTTACGCCGGGCAGGAAGGACAGTGTAACGCCGCGCAAAACCTCTTTCCCGCCGGGATAGGTCTTGCGAAGGTCTTTCATCACATAGACATACTGATAGGACGCCATGGCGTTTCCGAAACTCCGATAACTGCTGAGACTACAATACCTGCCCCATATGGGGACGCGGCGGCGCGTCTTGTAGCCGATACGGCGACAAGGCGCAATGTCCGGTAGGTTCAGGCAGGCGATCAGCCGGTCGCCAGGTCCACTTGGTCGGCCAGATTCCGCAAAGCGGGCGCGATTTCCGCCTCGTAGCGAGGTTCATTTTCGAGGCGCTTGAAATGTTCCGGGAGGCGAGCCAATTGGTCGGCGCAATGGACGCGGGTTTCTTCCAGGCTTGGCAGGTCGGCAACGCGTTTCCCGCCACGCATCACCGGGCGGATCAGCGCCTCGCCGCCCTGTTCGTCGCCATCAACCGTCAGCAAGTCGCCTTCCATGACGCCGTCCACGCCATAGCGGCGCCAGACCTGCTTGCGGCCGGGCCAGGTGGCCTTGCCTTCGGATCGTTTGCGCTTTGGTTTACCGGCATATTCCTGCAGCTTGTAGGCGCAATCCAGCGCCGCCACGTCGGACGATGTCGTCAGCGCGGTGCCGATGCCGTAGCCGTCGATCGGCGCGCCGCCATGCGCGAACTCCAGCAGCTTGTCCTCGTCAATGCCGCCGCTGGCGAAGATCGACACCTTGCCGAGCCCGTGCCCGTCCAGAATATTGCGCACCTTTCGCGCATGGTCGGCGAGATCCCCGCTGTCCAGCCGCACCCCGGCCAGTTCGATCCCGTCCGCCGCCAGCGTCGGCGCCAGCCGCGCCACTTTTCCCGCCCCGGCCTCGGTATCGTAGGTGTCGATCAGCAGGATCACCGATTGCGGGCGCGAACGGGCGAAATGCTCGAATGCCTCCTCTTCACTGTCATGGGCCTGGATGAAGGAATGGGCCATGGTGCCGTAAATCGGTACGCCGTAGCGCGATTCCGCGAGCACCGTCGCCGTCCCCGCGAAACCGGCGATATAGGCGGCGCGCGCCGCCATCAGTCCGGCCTCCGCCCCATGCGCGCGGCGCAATCCGAAATCGACCAGCAGCTTGCCGGGCGCCGCCAGCGTCATGCGCGCGGCCTTGGACGCGATCAGCGTCTGGAAATGCAGGATGTTGATCAGGCGGGTTTCCATAAGCTGGGCCTGCGGCAGCGGCGCGGTCACCCGGATGATCGGCTCGTCGGCGAAAATCACTGTGCCCTCCGGCGGCGCATGGATATCGCCGGTAAAGCGCAACTCGGCCAATTGGTCGATGAAATCACGCGGGAAACGCCCGCTCTCCGCCAGCCAGTCCAGCTCGGTCGCCGTGAAGCGCGCCTGCTCCAGGAATTCAACTGCCTGCTCCAGCCCCGCTGCCACCAGGAACCCGCGCCGTGCGGGCAGCCGGCGCACGAAAAACTCGAACACGGCGGTCTCCGTCATGCCATGCTCCAGATATGACTGTAGCATGGTGAGCTGATAGAGGTCGGTAAGCAGCAGGCTGCCGCCTGGATCGCCAGCCATGAGGGTATCGTCGCGGGAGGTCATGACGGAGACTATAGCGCCGCCGCCGGCCGCGGGCCTTGCGGCAGATCAAGACGAACAGACCTGCCTTGATTCCCGCCCCTTCTGACCCTGTCTCGTGCCCATGTCGATTTGTGAACGCAACCGGATCTGGGCCATTCCGGGCCCCGCCAACATCGGCAAGACCTGGCTTGCCAGAACCGCATGACCGGCTTTCCCCTGCAGCTGCTGGCGCGCGAGAACTGCGACCAGATGGTGGCAATGCGCGGCCGGAATTCGGCGGCACCAACTACCGGCGAGGAAAAGATTCTGACGTCACCTCCACGCTGGTTCACCTGTAGGGTGGAACCGTTGCCACTGAACCGGCCGGGAACGACCCGCCGCTTATATATTTCAAACTTGAAAAGCCTTAAGGACGGGCCGGCTGGGATATCCGCAAAGGCAGGAACTCGCCGGATCGAAGCAGGGCAATCATTATGACCATATCCAGCCGGCGGGTGCCGCCATCGCCGGTAGCCGACGCATCGCATCGGACCGTATAGCAGTCCTCGGGTCGCCGGCCGGGGAAAGCACCATCGCGGAACAGTTCAAATAGAAAGTCCGATATGCTCTGTTCGACCTGGGCACAAACATTATCGCCCGGGTCGGAGACGGCCCATTCCGTGCCGTTCCGGATGCTTTCCTCGATCATCAGCGCGGTTCGCCGCACCGGTATATATTTCCAGTCCGAATTCAGCCAATCCGCGCCCATCAGGGTCCGGTTTCCCCAGACCGTGTAGCCCCCCATCTGCGTCCGAATCAGGCAATTCACGCCGCTGCGGGACAGCGCGTCGTTATCCATTTGCGACACCGCATGGGTCAAGCCTCCGATCCCGAGTAATCGACCATTGGCGCCGGCGGCGCTTTTCCACACGCCTTGTTCCCGGTCGGACCGGGCCAGCATTCCGGCGATGGCGCCACTTGATCCCAGGGAGTTTCCCGACGAAATCACGCGCGGGAAATGCACAACGCTGTTGGCGCGGCGGATCGGCGCATTGGCGCTGATCCAGGCTTTCATTCGAACCGTTGTATCCACGTCCGGCGGGATATCCGTGATCAGCATTGCACGCCGGCCGGTGACATAATCCCCGGCCGCGACATAAAGCGCGGTGGCGGCTTCCGGGTTCAATGCCGCCGCGTCGGGAATGCATAGCAGGTTGAAATGCGCCGCGCTGTCCAGCGCCCGCAGGGCGCTTTCGGTCAAGTCCGTCAATTGCGGCACGGCAGCGATCCAGGCTTCGCGACCGCCATTATTGAAAAAGTGGGTCACTGCCCAATGCAGTTCGCTCTGCTGACCCGCCACACCGTAATGCCGGTGAAATTCGGTCGCGCTGCGAACCAGCATGGCGCGCCCGATCGGGCGTTGCGCGGACAGACCGACAAAGGCGCCGATATCGGTTTTGGCCCGTTCAATCCGGCGGGAGACTTCCTGCGTCGGTTCCTGCCCCAGCGGTGGCGCATAGTTCGGGTTGGGAATGGTAACCTGTGGAACGCCCGGCACCTGGGGGATATCTGGCATCTGGGGCAGGCCGGGAACCTGAGGCGTGCCCGGCGCCGGCTCCAGTTTTGGCAACAGGTCGGTCAGGTTTTTTGGCAGAATTTGCGGCGTATCCGTCTTCTGAGCCATCAAGCCCCTCCGAAAAAATTTCTGATATAATTTGGCGACGATGCCCAATCCTGGAGCCGAACCCCCTCCAGAAGGTCACGAAAAATTACATGGCGGTGGCTCGAAAGCAACCTCCCCGCGAGCATTCGAATCGATTTCCCTTGCCTTGGTTTTCGCCTGGCGCAATCCTACCTGTTGCCCATGTCGATTCGCGAACGCAACCGGATCAGGGCCATCCTGGGCCCCACCAACACTGGCAAGACCTGGCTTGCCATGGACCGTATGCTCGGCCATGCCTCGGGGATGATCGGCTTCCCCCTGCGGCTATTGGCGCGCGAGAATTATGACCGGGTGGTCGCCACGCGCGGCCGGGATTCGGTGGCGCTGATTACCGGCGAGGAAAAGATCGTGCCGCCGCGCCCGCGCTGGTTCATCTGTACCGTGGAATCGATGCCGCTGGACCGGCCCGTGGCC
>JAOUMF010000160.1 GCA_029881615.1 Alphaproteobacteria bacterium
ACCAAGCTGGGCGCGGGTTTCCGCGTCGATATGGAGCGGCGGATCGATGGGGCGGCCAAGGTTGGCGCCCATCGCACGTCGATGCTGCAGGATCTGGAAAAGGGCCGTGCGATCGAACTGGATGCGTTGCTGACCGCGGTGCAGGATCTGGGCCGGTTGTGCAAGGTGGAAACACCCAATATCGATATCGTGCTGGGACTGACACAGCAACTGGGGCGTAGCCTGGGCGTCTATCCGGTATTTCCCGAGGCAGAATCGCCGACGGTTGCGGCATAGCAGCTTATACCGGCGTTATTGGCGTCAAATTCATTCGATAATTGTGGTATACCAGAGCCCACTGGGTTGTTCGCGAACAGGCGGAGAGAAGTATTCATGTCGTCACAGCTGACCATTCCTACATTGCAGGCCAATGTCAGCCTGAAGGAAAAAACATACGATATCCTGAAAGAAGCGATCTGCAGGATGAATATCTATGCGCCTGATGCGCAGTTGCGGCTGGACGAACGGCAGCTTTCCGAACAGTTAGGCATCAGCCGTACGCCACTGCGCGAGGCACTGGTCCGGCTCGAACAGGAAGGGCTGGTCAATATCATTCCGCGGCGCGGAATCTTCATTGTTCGCAAAACCAAGCGTGAAATCGTCGAATTGATTATCGTCTGGGCGGCTTTGGAAGGCATGGCCGCGCGCCTGGCGACGCAAAATGCGTCGGCCGAGGATATCGCGTCGTTACGTAAAATGTTTCCTGCATTCAGCACCGGCGATCAGCCCGCGAATATCGACGAATATTCTGAACGCAATATAGAATTTCACCAGACAATTCTGCGGCTTGGCGGTTGCGGGTTGCTGGTCGACATGGCCGATCAGCTGTTCCTGCATGTGCGAAGCATCCGCACACAAACCATTGGCGAGGCCGACCGTGCGACGCGTTCGGTCAAGGATCATCGACAGATCATCGAAGCCATCGAGGCGCGCGACACCGATCTTGCGGAACGCCTTGTTCGCGAACATGCGCTCGATCTTGCCGCGCATATCGACAAGAACGTCAGCTATCTGGACTGATGGTAATGGGGGGCGTTACTTGCCCCCCACTTTTAATTACCCCAGTTGAATCCGGATTTCACCGATGCCGTCCACCCCGCCGGTGATGCGGTCACCGCGTTCGACCGGTCCGACGCCGGCTGGCGTTCCGGTCATGATCAGGTCGCCCGGCTTCAATTCCCAAAGGCTGGAACAATATTCGATAATTTCCGGCACCGACCAGATCAGCTGATTCAGGTCGCCTTCCTGGCGCAGATCGCCATTGATGGCCAGCCATACCCTGCCTGAATCGGGATGTCCGATTTCCGAAGCCGGACGAATTGCCGAACAGGGTGCTGCATTGTCGAAGGCTTTGCCGGAATCCCAGGGGCGGGCCATCTTCTTGGCCACGCCTTGCAGGTCGCGGCGCGTCAGGTCGATGCCGACCGCATAGCCATAGACATGGTCCAGCGCCTGGGCTGCCGGGATATTCACTCCCGCCTTGCCGATCGCCACCACCTGTTCGATTTCGTGATGCACATTGTCGGACGCCAGCGGATAGGGAATTTTCGAATCGTTCGCCACGACCGCGTCGGCCGGTTTGCAGAAAAAGAAGGGCGGCTCGCGGTCGGGGTCATGCCCCATTTCGCGGGCATGTTCGGCGTAGTTCCGGCCGACGCAATAAATGCGGTGGACTGGGAACCTGTCCGAGGTTCCTTCCACTTCGACGGTGGCCTGGGGTACGGCCGGGACAACAAAACTCATTTGCGAATTCTCCGTTGGTCAATTTTGGTCAATAGGGTGAAATACAGTTTATTGCCGGGAAGCGGCATAATATTCGACTTTGCGCTCCAGCCAGGCAAGGAATTCAGCGATCAGGAAGGACAACGAGAATAGCACGAGCAGCACCGCCCAGAAATGCTTCATCAGAAAATTGGATGCGTAAATCTCGAACAGAGAGCCGAAACCGACGACCGAGATCAGTAGCTGACCGATGATCACGCCCTTGACGGCGCGGATGAAGCCGATGCGCACGCCGCCGAGAATTTCCGGCAGAGCTGCCCAGAAATAGATTTTGGTGAAGGCGTCGAAGCGCGAGGCACCGAAGGAATGCGCCATTTCAACCAGCGACGGGTTGATCTGCATAACGCCGGCCCGCGCGTTGAGCACGATGATCCAGATCGCGAACAGGGCGGTCGTGATGACGATCGCGGTAATGCCGAAACCGAACAGCACCATCAGCACCGGCACCAATGCGGTCAGCGGCGCGCTGAGGAATATGTTGACCCACGGCAGCAGAAGCTCGTCGATCAACCTGCTCTTGCCCATCAGAATGCCGACCGGGACGCCGATGACGATGGCCGCGGTCGTGCCAATCGCAAAGGCCTCGGCGGTTTCCCGCAGCGCCTTCAGAAACGCCGGTGTTCCCCCGATCTCCAGAAGGGTCGCGAAGATGGCCGACAGAGGCGGCAGAAAGAACGTCAATTCCAGTTGGCCGACGGTCTCCCACAGCAGACCCCACAGGATCAGGGAGGACATGTTTGGAAGCTGGTAGCCAAAAATCTTCATGGGATACGACTACTCCACGTACGACCTGAGCGAGGCCCAGATCTTGTCGACCAGGTCGAGATATTCAGGGTCGCGCCGGATGCTGTCGACGTCCTTGTTTCTGAACCCCTGTGGACGGATGATCTCCGATACCCGGCTTGGGCGCGGCAGCAGGATCGCGACCTGGTCCGAGACGTAGACCGCTTCCTCGATCGAGTGGGTGACGAACAGGAAGGTCTTGTTCTCGTTCTGCACCAGGCCCAGCAAATCCTCCTGGAATTTGCGCCGGGTCTGCTCGTCAACGGCCGAGAAGGGCTCGTCCATCAACAGCACCTCGGCGTTGACGCTGAGCGCGCGGGCCAGCCCAACGCGCTGGCGCATGCCGCCGGACAGTTCGTGCGGGTAGCTATTCTCGAATCCCTTGAGGCCAACCGCGGCGATGTATTTCTCGGCGACCGCCTCGCGCTCGGACTTTGCGACGCCCCGTAATTCGAGCCCGAAGGCGACGTTGCGGATGGTGCTCGCCCAGGGCATCAGGGCGAAATCCTGAAACACGAACGCACGGTCGGGCCCGGGGCCGGAAACCGGCTGGCCATTGACCAGAACTTCACCGCTATTCGCGGGGAGCAGGCCGGCGATGATCTTCAGCAGTGTCGTCTTCCCGCAGCCGGATGGTCCCAGAAGCGACGTCAACTGCCCTTTGGGGAAATCAAGGGACAGGTCGCGCAATGCCTCGACGTCTCCATAGTTCTTGTAGACGTTGCGGACCGCGACGGCGTTCTCGGTAATCGTTGTATTCATATTCAATTCTCTGTTGAAACGGATTGGTCTGTCAGTCCGAAACCAGCGTCTTGCGATTACCCTTGAACAGGAAACCTTCAAGGCGCTCCAGCAGGTTCAGGAAGAGGACGGCGAGAACGATAATCGAAGCGATCGCCGCATACATGCTCGGATAATCGGCGATTGAGCGGCTGTAACTGATGATGTCACCAACCCCGGTTGGGGTGATCTTCAACTCGGCGAGAATTGCCCCGATGAATCCGGCCGAGACGCCGAGGCGCAGCCCTGCAAAGATGACCGGCGATGCCGACGGCAGGATGATCTTGAGAATGATGTCGCGCCGGGTGCCCAGGAACGCCTTTCCCATTTCGATGAGGGAGACCGACGTATTCCGCACCGCGCCGGCGGTGTTCAGAACGATGACTGGCATCGCCATGATACAGACGACGAAGACCTTCGATGTCAGTCCGATGCCATAGGCCATGACCAGTAATGGAATCAGCGCCGCCAGCGGGGCTGTCTGCATGACCACGAATATCGGCGAGACCAGCCAGTCGAAGGCCCGGTTCAAACCAATCCACAGGCCGATGGCGATCCCGAAGAACCCTGAGATCAGCACGCCGATGACGAGCGGCTTCAGCGTTTCCGCATAGGCCCTGAACATCGATCCATCCATGATGAGCACCCAGAAGGCGGCCAGGGATTCGAAGAATGTCGGAAAGGCGAAGCTCACGGGAATGCGCCCGGCAATCTCCCAGGCTCCGAACATGAAAATCGCGGAGCACAGTTTCAGTATGACGGCTCGATGGCGAGTGAACATTTGCATATCCGGAAAGTCAGAAAACAAGGCCGGCGGAGCGGATATCCGCTCCGCCGGTATTAATCGTTGTTCTTGTTATTGATCGCTGATCTTATTTCGTGGCTTTGTTCAGCGGCTCGAAATACCAGAAGTCCTCAGGGTTCAGGCTCGCCGGGTCGCCCTGCAGTTGCCCGGCCTTCGAGTACCATTCCAGGTCCGCCTTCGCGGCCTTCATGCCGCCGCCGTTCGGGTCGTAGAGTCCGCCCTCGATCGCTTCCTGGAAGAAACCATCGAGCCCGTCCAGCACCTCTTTGGGAAGCTGGCCAATGGGGCCGTTCGGATCCGTCTCGCGTTTGACCATGGTCGGATCCTTGTGCATATCGCGATACACGCCGACCAGCGCCGTGACGAAGATATCCACCGCCTCGCTGTTCTTCTTCATCCAGTCGAGATTGGCAAACAGGGCCTCGTCGCTGGCATCGACATCGAACATCGGCAGGACGTTGAACTTGTCGCCCGCAATCTTCATGAGCTTGTTCTTGTTCGACAGGTCGACGATGGTCGCATCGGTCTGGCCCGCCATCAGCGCCGCGACGCGGTTGGACGAACCTGGCACGTAGGAGCGTTTGCCGAACTTGATGCCAAGCTTGTCTTCGATGACATTGGCGATCGAGTCGGTGCCGCCGCCGCGCGAATGCAGCATGATCGGCTCACCGTTCAGATGTTCGAGCTTCGAGTATTTCTTTGACGAGACGGGGAAGAATTTCAGCTTGGACATCTGAAAGATGATCCGCACCGGCGCCTTGGAGCGCTGCATCACCGAATAGGGCGTGCCGAAGCCGATATCCATCTGGCCGCTCAGGATCGCCTGGATCGCGAGTTCCTCGTCGGCAAACGCGGTCCATTCAAAATCGAGGCCCATCTTCTTCGCCCGATCCAGCGCCACGAATATATGGGCGAGTTCGTCGGACGGCGGCTCGGCGAGCGCGATCCGAAGTTTCTCGGCCTGGGCCGACGTCGCCACGCCGAAAAGCGTGGCCGCCATCACCATCGCCGCGATTGCATGCGCAGCCCGCGCAAACAAATGTTTCATGATTATTCCTCCCAGAATGGTTGTGGTTATTTTCGATAAACCAATTGTGATCAATCTAGGGCTTTGGTTTCGAGAGAGTCAAGCTTTACTCATTGATCTTATGTCTCTATTACAAACCAAGGAAAACCAATTGAAAGATTGATTTAATGTCTCTTCATGAGTCTGACCGTGTGTTGCAGGAATTACGGCGGATGCTGGAAGCGGGCGACTATCCGCTGAACAGCCGTCTGCCGCCGGAACGCGATTTGTGCGAGAAGTTCGGCGTCAAGCGTGCGGTATTGCGCAAGTCGCTGGCCAAATTGGAGGCCGACGGCCACATCTGGCGCCATGTGGGCAAGGGCACCTTTGTCGGTTCGCCGACAAGCAACCTGCTGGACGACATCTCGTCGATCGCCAACCGAACCAATCCGTCGGAAGTGATGCAGGCGCGCCTGACCGTGGAGCCGGAACTGGCCCGTCTGGCGGCAC
>JAOUMF010000161.1 GCA_029881615.1 Alphaproteobacteria bacterium
TGGATGGCGACGCCATATCGCGCGCCTCCATGGGGTCGGCTTCGAAAGCGGCCCGTCCGGCCTCGATGCCTTGTGCGAAGGCTCGGGCCATGCGAACCGGATCGCCCGCCCTGGCGACGGCCGTATTCAACAATACCGCGTCATAACCCAGTTCCATGGCTTGCGCCGCATGCGAAGGAAGCCCCAACCCGGCGTCGATCACCAACGGGATATCGGGGAAATGCGCCCGCAAAGCCCGCAGCCCGAATGGATTGTTGAGTCCCCTGCCCGACCCGATCGGCGCCCCCCACGGCATCAACACTCGGCAACCGGCCGCCACGAGCCGCTCGGCCACTACCAGATCTTCCGTCATGTAAGGGAACACCGCAAACCCGTCATCACACAGAATTCTCGCTGCCTCGACCAGCCCGAAAACATCCGGCTGAAGCGTATCGCTCTCGCCGATAACCTCCAGCTTGATCCAGTTGGTGCCGAACAGCTCGCGCGCCATATGGGCCGTGGTGACGGCTTCCTTGACGGTATGGCAGCCGGCCGTATTGGGCAGGACCCGCAGCCCCATATCGCGGACGAGCGACCAGAACCCCTCGCCCGCACCGCCACTACCACCGCCGCCGGATTCGCGCCGCAGCGCCGCCGTGACGACCTCGGCGCCGGACTCTTCAATGGCCCGCGCCAGAATAGCCGGCGAGGGATATTGCGCGGTGCCCAGCATAAGCCTGGACTTCAATGTGACGTCGTATAGCTTCATGCCCGTCACCCACCCTGCATAGGGCACAAGACCTCAAGCCGGTCGCCCTCGGCAAGACACTGCGCCGCCCGCGACACTGCCGGCACGAACTCGCCATTAACGGCGGTGGCGACCATGGTTCCGTCGAAACGCAATTCCTCCAGAACATGCGCGACATTGTGCGCGGCAACGTTATGCATTTTCCCGTTCACGCTGATTTTCATCCATCATCTCCGGAACATGAGTTTCATCCAGAATAGCCTCGGCCGTCATGCGGGCCAGCGCCGGTGCCAGCAGGTAACCGTGCCGGTACAGACCATTGACATGGATTACCCGACCGCGGCGCCTGATGCGCGGCAGATTGTCGGCAAAGGCAGGGCGGACATCGGTACCGATTTCGACGATCTCGGCCTCGCCGAAGGCTGGGTGAAGGGCATAAGCCCCACCCAGAAGCTCCATCATCGAGCGGGCGGTGATCCGATAGCGTTCGTCGCTTTCGATCATGGTCGCGCCGATCATGAACAGTCCATCGCCGCGCGGCACGATATAGAGAGGAATGCGCGGATGGAGCATCCGGACCGGCCGGTCGAGCGTGACATCGTGCGACCGGATCAACAACATCTCGCCCTTAACGCCACGCAGGTCGGGCAGGCTATCGCGTGCGGCCAGCCCCCGGCAATCGATGGTCCAGTCCGCTTCCGCCTCTGCCTCTTCAAGAGATGTTTCGACACCGAATCTAATGGCGACCTTCATCTCCGTCAGCTTTTGGGAAAGTGTCGTTAAAGCGGCCCGCGGATCAAGATGGGCTTCGCGCGAAAAAAACAGCGCCCGTTGGAAACGTCCGCCCAGATCGGGTTCCAGTTCCGCGATCCGGTTCCCGCCGATCTGTTCATACCCCTCTGTCCGGCGGGCAAAACGGTCAAGATCAGGCACATCGCGCGGCTGGGCCACGACAAGGGTGCCGTTCTCAACCACACCGGGACAGTGCCGGGCCCACCAACCGATCGCTTCGCGGCCGAGACGCAGGACAGGCTCTTCCGCATTTTCGAACTCGCACCAGGGCGCCAGCATACCGCCCGCGTACCACGAGCAGGACTTCGCCCCGATTTCCTCGCCCTGATCAACAACCTCAACGGCAATACCGCGCTCGGCAAGTTCGACCGCGCAGGCGAGGCCGGCGACGCCGGCCCCGATTACGGTGACTTTCATGACCCTACTCCGCCGCTTCGGTCGGCATATAGAGGTCGCCGCCCTGGCGATATTTTTTCGCCATCTGATCCATGCCCTCTTTCTGGGCTTCGGCGCGAATGTCGTGGGAAATTCGCATGGAGCAGAACTTGGGCCCACACATCGAACAGAAATGCGCCACCTTGTGGGCCTGCTTCGGCAAGGTCTGATCGTGGAATTTCCGCGCGGTATCGGGATCGAGCGACAGGTTGAACTGATCCTCCCATCGGAATTCGAAGCGGGCGCGGGATACCGCATCGTCCCTGATCCGGGCCGCCGGATGGCCTTTCGCCAGATCGGCGGCATGGGCGGCAATCTTGTAAGTGATGACGCCGACCTTCACGTCGTCGCGGTCGGGCAGGCCCAAATGCTCTTTCGGCGTGACATAGCAGAGCATCGCGGTACCGTACCATCCAATCATCGCGGCGCCGATGCCCGAGGTGATGTGATCGTAGCCCGGCGCGATATCGGTGGTCAGCGGCCCAAGGGTATAAAACGGAGCCTCGCCACAGGTCGCCAGTTGCTTGTCCATATTGGCCTTGATCTTGTGCATCGGCACATGGCCAGGACCTTCGATCATGACCTGACAATCCCTGGCCCAGGCAATTTTGGTCAATTCGCCAAGGGTTTCCAGTTCGGCGAACTGGGCGGCGTCGTTGGCGTCGGCAACGGAACCGGGACGCAAACCGTCGCCGAGTGAGAAGCTGACATCATAGGCGCGGGCGATATCGCAAATTTCCTCGAAATGCTCGTAGAGAAAGCTCTCCTTGTGATGATGCAGACACCATTTCGCCATGATCGACCCGCCGCGCGAGACAATGCCGGTCACGCGATTGACGGTCAGCGGCACGTGATGCAACCGCACCCCGGCATGAATGGTGAAATAATCCACTCCCTGCTCCGCCTGCTCGATCAGGGTGTCGCGAAACACGTCCCAGGTAAGATCCTCGGCGACGCCATTCACCTTCTCCAGCGCCTGATAGATCGGCACGGTGCCGATTGGAACCGGCGAATTGCGGATGATCCATTCGCGGGTATTGTGGATGTTGCGGCCGGTGGACAGGTCCATGACCGTATCCGCGCCCCAGCGGATCGACCAGACCATCTTGTCGACCTCTTCTTCCATAGACGAGGTAACCGCCGAGGTTCCCATGTTGGCATTGATCTTCACCAGAAAATTCCGGCCGATGATCATCGGTTCGGATTCCGGATGGTTGATGTTGGCGGGAATGACGGCACGGCCCGCCGCCACCTCGTCACGTACGAATTCCGGCGTGATGAAGTCGGGAATATTGGCACCAAAGGATTCGCCGTCGCGTTCCATGGCCTCTTTCATCTGCTCGCGGCCAAGATTTTCGCGGATCGCGATGAATTCCATCTCGGGCGTAACGATGCCGGCACGTGCATAGGCAAGCTGGGTCACCGCCGTGCCGTCTTTTGCGCGCAGGGGCGCGGCGATATCCGGGAATTCGGGGGTCAGCCGTTCGCCCTCAACAAAGCCGTTATCTTCCGGCTTGATGCGGCGACCTTCGTAGGATTCGGTATCGGTGCGATTCGCAATCCAGCCTTCCCGGATCCGGGGCAAGCCTCTGGCGATGTCGGTTTCGACGGCGGGGTCGGTATAGGGGCCGGACGAATCGTAAACGACTACCGGCGGCTCGCCGGCGGTTGGATGAACCTGGATTTCACGCATCGGAACGCGGATATCGGGATATCGTTCGCCGGCCTTGTAAATCTTGGCGGACGCGGGCAATGGGCCTTCGGTAACGGTGGGGGTAACGGCAGTCATTGGATACTCCATAAGCTGTTGGCCTTGGAGATCCAGTTCGGTTATCGGGAGATCGTGGATATGGCCTGGTCGGGATATCCGGGCAAAACCGGTCTTACCGAGGGCGATTTCCGCGCATTGACCTTCCCTACGCCAGTATGAACTGGATCAGGTTCTAAGGGTCGCTGCGCCGCGCTCAATGCGCTCATCAGCCTCTCAGCCCCTTGCCGGGACCCCCCTGGTAATGTCGATACTACTAAGCTCGCCTCATGAAACGGTCAAGAGGCCGGAAAATAATTATTCGATCGCCCTATTCCTGGCTCGCGGGCTCCTTCCAGCCGCCCTTGTTGCCGCAACGCACACAGCGGATAAGCGTGAATATCTGGTCCCAATTCGCATCCTTTGCCAGGTAGTCCAGCAAAACGCGCAGGGCCTTGTCCCTGTCGGGCATCCCATACATTTTCGCGGCGTAGTCCAGCATTTTTACCGCGTCGTCCTGAACCTCGAACGTTACCGAAATCTTGTCGCCTGCCATCTGACCATACCCTCTATATTTTGAATTTTGCCGCCACCACGATGATTGCGTTCCATTTATGTAACCCGGACCGCCGCCAAATCCATAACCTGACTATTCTTCCCCCATGGCCTCCCGGTACCAGCGGTAAAACAGGGAAAGATAATGTTCCTCGGGCATCAGCACGCCGTGCCGGTGCGGCAACGCGTGCAGCCCCTTCTGGTTCAATGCCGAAATATCGCCATCCTGTTCCATCACCAGCGTTCCGAAATCGACCACATTGGCCATATCGAAGGACGGGTCGGCCAGCGTCGCGGCCGGGAACAGCCATTCGGCTCGCAGTTCGGTCTGTTCCGGCCCCAGCGGCAACAGACGCACGATGCGCATATAATCAGGATGGGCCGCGATATAGACCGAGGGCGTGTTCACATAATAACGCGCGCCGGCCGCCCGCTCGGCCTCGCTCAACCCCTCGAAACGCGCACCGTGAATGCGGGCATCCATCGACCAGGTCTCCGCGCCCTCGCGCATGCCGCCCCGATATTTAGGGTCCGGCGAATTTTCGTTCTCGCGCCAGTCGGGATCGTCCTCGGGCAGGATAGTGCGGCGTTTGTAGATCGGCACCAGCGCCGACAGCTCGGGATGCACGGTCGGACAATGCAGGCATTCGTTGAAATTTTCCCAGAATCCCTTCCAGTTACAGTCCACTATCTTGCGCCATGTATGGCCGGTCACCAGGTCCGCCAGCGGCCAGCTTTCCGTATAATCGGAACCGCCGCGCAGGGCCTCCAGCTCGGCGGGTGGGTCGTCGGCCAGACAGACAAAGACACAGCCGCGCCATTCCTTTACCGCCACGGAATAAAGCGGATAATCCTCCTTGCTGAAGTCCGGTGCCTCGGACAGCGAACTGGTGCCCAGCAGGTTGCCCTGAAAGTCGTAACTCCATTGATGATAGGGGCAGACCACCGCCCTGGCGCGAAACCGGCCCTCATGCTCGGCACATAGCCGCGAGCCGCGGTGGCGGCAGGTATTGTGGAAGGCCCTTATAACGCCCTCGCCGTCGCGCAGCAGCAGGATCGACTGGTCGCCGATGGTCTCTGTCCGGAAAGCGCCCTGTTCAGCCAGCGCATCCGCGCGGCAGAGATAGACCCATTGACGGTACCAGATATTCGACAGTTCCCGCCGGTAGATCGCCGGGTCGTAATAGGCCTCGGCCGGCAGGGTTTTCTCCACCGATTTAAGCCCCGCGAAATCCTCGTCGCCGATTAGTTTCTTCACCATGACACCTACCCTCCCGTTCAAGTCATTTTCAGCAACGGTAAGCCAAAGCCGGGTAGCTTGGAAGTCTTTCTCCGCCGGACCACCGACATAAAAAATCCCCTCGCGGCGGCGCCGGAGGGGATTTCGAA
>JAOUMF010000162.1 GCA_029881615.1 Alphaproteobacteria bacterium
GGAATCGCTATCCGAGCTGTCGCTGTCCGAGCCGCCGCTGTCCGAGCCGCCGTTGTCCGAGCCGCCGTTGTCCGAGCTGCCGCTATCCGAACTGCCCGACGTGTCTGTGTCTCCGCCGTCGGCATAGGGGTTGGGTAAGACTTCATCGTCATCGCCGCCGTCGCCGTTGCCGCCACCGCCACCGCCACTGTCGCCGCTGTCGCCATAGGGATTGTCGGGTACGGAGTCGTCGCCGTCGCTGTCGCCACTGCTGCCGCCGGGTGCGGTGCCCTGGTTGCCGACGGCTGTTTCCTGCGTTACATCGCCGGTCACGGCGCGAATGACGACGGAATTGCCGGTGGCCACATTGGTGACGATCGTGACCGGTTGAACCGGCATGGCGGGATTGTTTGGGCTGATCTCGGTGCCCTGGGTGATTACCACGCCGCCCTGGCGGAAGCTGATACCGACCACATCCCTGACCTGGCCCGACGGGCTGAGATAATTTGCGGTGACATTGACGACACCGGGAGTCCCTGACGGCGAAACGAAGGTAGTCCGTAATTCACCGGTGTTCAGCCGCTCGCTCTTCACACCGGGCGATGTGCCGTAGGCCGCCGCGCCGGCCAAGCCTGGAGTCGAGGCTTTCCCCGGCGCGGTACCCAGCGCGGAATCCACGCGGCTTTCGCCCGGTTGCAGGGAGACCTTGCCGGAACCGGCGCCAAGCGCCGCACCGGGATTCTGGATGTTCAATTCGGGCTGCTGGGCGCCAGGCGTTCCGGGCGCCGCGCCCGCCTTCGTGCCGCCAAGTTGCGGAGCGAGTTCCATGCCCATCAACGAGTCGATATTCGTATCGCGCTGCAAATCGTCCATTTGGCGCAGATCCTTGCCGGCCGTTATCGCGCCTGGCGCGATGGGCGTGGGGATCGCGGCCTTGCCCGTGGGCGCTGGAATGTTCGGGGTAATCGTCGTTCCCTGCGGTTTGGGCGCGCCCGGCGCCAGCTTGTCTTGCAAGGACGCCGGTGGCGGGGCCGTGACCGCCGGCGAAACCGGCTTCAGGCCGCCCGGTGGAAGGGGGGCGGGCGGTATGGCGCCGGGCGGCGCGATCGCGGTCGGTGGGGCAATGCCGGCCGGTGGCGGCGGGATGAGCAGCGGCGCTGTTCCGCCGGGCGCGGTCTGTATCGCGCCGGGCTTGCTGTCCGCCGACGCGGCGGTCGCCGGCCCCGCTGAAGCGATCAACACGCCCAATGCGGCGCCGCAAAACAGGGCCTTCTTCATTGCCAACCTTCCTTGCCAGGTATCCGCCGGGGAAAACAAGCGCCGATAATGCCTCAGACCGCCTTGGCGCGCGTCACCCGAACGGGCGATGTCGGGTGATTTCCCGCGCCGGGGAAGGCGGCATGTCCAGCCGCGCCG
Source organism: Alphaproteobacteria bacterium (assembly GCA_029881615.1). Lineage (GTDB taxonomy): Bacteria > Pseudomonadota > Alphaproteobacteria > UBA8366 > JADFVY01 > JADFVY01. The sequence continues at coordinate 1,396 of JAOUMF010000162.1, forward strand.
CGCCGATCCGTCGCAGAGCATTGCGGCGCCCGGCGGGGTAGGGTTTGCGTCATGGCGCACAGCATGTATCGATCGATCGCCCGTTTCTATGACCTGCTTGACCTGCCGTTCGAGCGGGGGCGCTATGCGCCGATCCGGCCGGTGATGTTCGCGGGGCTGTCGGGGCGGCTGCTGGATGCCGGGGTGGGCACCGGTCGCAACATGGCCTTTTATCCGGCCGGCGCGGACGTTACCGGCATCGACCTCAGAGCCGCCATGCTGTCGCGTGCGGCCGCGCGGCGTGAAAGGCTGGGTGTCGCGGTGGAGTTGCTGGAGTGCGATGTCTGCGATACGCGGTTGCCCGACGGCCATTTCGACGCCGCTGTCGCCACCTTTCTGTTCTGCGTGCTGGACCATGGCCTGCAATTGCCGGCGCTGAAGGAACTGGCCCGGATCGTCAAGCCCGGCGGCGAAATCCGCATCCTAGAATATCAATATTCGCCGCGGCCGTGGAAGCGCTTTGTCATGCGTCTCTGGGCGCCGTGGGTGCGTTTCGCCTATGGCGCCAGTTTCGACCGCAATACCGAGCAGTATCTGCCCGAAGCCGGCCTCGAAATCATCGAGGAGCGCTATCTGTTCGAGGATATCATCAAGTTGATCGTCGCGCGAACGCCCGGGCGGGAGTGATCCGCCCGGGTGTTGGCCGTTTTGTTCAGTTGAACGGGACGCGAATGCCCAGCTCGATGCTGTCGCTGCGCAGGCCCTGCTGCTGGAACGGCACGCCGCCGACCGTGGCAAGATTGAAATTATGCGTCCGCAGATGTCGATACCCGATGTAATATTCGCCGGCGCCGTCGGAATCGAAGGTCAGCCCCACGGTTCCCGACCAGACGATCGCATAGTCGGATTCCGCGACAAATTGCGCCCCGGGCGTGCACAAGGTGCAAATGTTTTCGTAATAGTCGGCAGAGAGGCTGGCGATCCCGCCGGCAATTCCCACATAGGGCCGGAAGGCGCTTTCCCCACCGAATTCCATGGCGACCTGGGTGGTCAGCGCATAGTAATCCACGTCGCCCTCATAGTCGGTCGCCGGCAATGTGGCACCCCCGATCGGGTTCAGGTTGTTGAGGAAAAAGGTGTGTTCCTCATATTGCATTTCGACCATCACCGGACCCACGCGAACACCGGCGCCGATGGAATAGCCCAACTGCATCCCCATATCCGTGGCAAAGCCGCCGGTGGTGGTGTCGTCATAGGGCTGACCCGCCGATATATCGAGCGATACGAAGGGGGTGAAGGATTCGGCGGCGGCCGCGCCATGGGCAACGATCATGCTTGCGGCCGCCAACGCGGCCGCGCGAAGGCGGAATAATGACATAATGAATAAACCCTGATGATTATCTATGATAAAAAAATCATACTAGCACTTACAAACGCCGGGCGGTAGCCATTTTTGGTGCCCTTGAGTTGTTTGTCGGGTCTTCACTTTAAGGCCGAACCCGGGGTTTCTTACCCCACGCGAACGGGCCGTCCCGTTATCGGGTAGGCCGGGTCGGAATAGCCGGGGGTGGAGGGGTGGCCCGGGGAAACCAGGCTGTTCAACAGGGCTTCGTCTGCGGCGGTGAATTCCTGGCGCAGGCTGGCCAGATAGCCTTCCCACTGTTCCACCGTGCGCGGGCCCGCCAGCACGCTGGTGACCAGGTTGTTGTTCAGCACCCATAGCAGGGCGTAATCCCCCGGCGTCATGCCGCGCGCCCTGGCATGTTCGGTCAGTCTGGTCGCGATTTCCAGGGATTCCGGGCGGAATTCGGTTTCCATCATGCGCTTGTCGGCGCGGCCGGCGCGGCTTTCCTCGTCGGGGGCGGCGCCCGGCGCGTATTTCCCGGTCAGCACGCCGCGGGCCAGCGGCGAATAGGGCACCACGCCGATGCCATACCGGTCGCAGGCCGGCAGCACTTCCACCTCGGGCGTGCGGTCCATGGCGTTGTAGTAGGGCTGGCAGACCACGGGGCGCGACAGGCCCATGGCGTCGGCGATCCGCACCGCGTCGGCGATCATCCAGCCGCGGAAGTTGGAAATCCCCCAATAGCGAGCCTTGCCCATGGCGATGATGTCGGCCACCGCCGACAGCGTTTCCTCCAGCGGTGTTTCCAGGTCGGGCTTGTGCAGGTACCAGATGTCCACATAGTCGGTGCCCAGCCGTTCCAGGCTGGCGTCGATCACCTGCATCAGCCATTTGCGCCCCAGCCCGCCATCATTGAGGCCGGCCTTGCCGGGATTGCCCGCCTTGGTGGCCAGCACCCATTTGTCGCGATCCTCGGCGATATGTTTGCCGGTGATGCGTTCGGACTCGCCGCCGGCATAAACATCCGCGGTATCGATGAAGTTGACGCCGGAATCGCGGGCGATGGAGACGATCCGGCTGGCGGCGCGCGTGTCGGTGCGGTCGCCGAACATCATCGTGCCCAGGCAGAGGCGCGATACCTTCAGGCCGCTCTGGCCCAGATTGCGATAGTCCATGATAAGTGCCGTCATTAATGGAATAGGGACCGTGGGAATATGGCGAACTTTAGCAGGTCGCGGCCCCCGGTCAATCCACCCCCGCGCCCCGGCCGCTTCATTGCAGCCGGGACGCGGGTTCCGGGTTATGGCGTCACGGCAGGGGCGGCGAAGCCGCCCAGGAACTGGACGTCCTCGGTGCCGGCGCTGGTGGTCGTCACCGTGCCGCTGGTGTCGAAATAGCCGGCGACCTCGTCCGCCGCCGGGCCGTAGAAGGCGCCGGCCATGGTTCCGGTCAGGGCCGTGTCGGCGGCGCCGGCCATGCCGGTCAGGTCGGTCGAGACCGTGCCGAGGAACTCGTTGCCTTCGATCGTACCGGTGCCGGTCATGGTCGCCACGCCGCCGGAATAGATTGCCTGGCCGCCGTCGGTGACGCCGCCCGCAAGGATGAAGAGCAACCCCGAAAGACCGACTGTGTTCGTCAAACTCCCGAAATCGGCGGTGATGGTTACGGCGCCCTCACCCATCGGGGATTGTTTGCCGGCGCCGCGGTGCAGGACTGCCTTGGACGCACCCTGATAGCGCGCGCTGCCGGTATTTGGCATGCCGCCGACGGGCGTGCGCAGCCCGATATGGCTGAGAAGGAAAGCTGTCGAACTGTCCGTTGCGGTATTCAGTTCGTACGAGATCAGAGCGAAGCGGCCGTATCTGGTTATGTTTTCTTCAAAGTCGCCCGCGCCAAGATACATCAGGCCGATCCGGGTGTCGGGGGGCGCGTCGCAGGCCGGCCCGAGGGCGCCGCAAGTATAAGCGCCCGAATAGTTCCAGTTCGGGACATATTCCGTGCCGCCGATGTTGAACGTCCAGTAGCCGGCCGCGCTGTCATATTTGAGCGTTGGGCTGATCGTCGGGGGCGTAATCGTGTTGCCGCCGGCCCCAACGTATATTGACGACGAGTCGAACTGCCAGACACCAGGGGCGGCGGCGAGATAGTCATCGATCCCGCCCTTCGTGCCCGCCGGCATTACGATCGGCATTACGTAGGGGTCGGCCGCGCCGCCCGTGCCGGTGACCGCGCCCATATCCAGTGTGGTACCGCCGCCGTTCCCGCCGCCGCCGAAACAGCCCGAGAGCCCCAGAGCGGCCACCGCCATGGCGAGGTATTTACCCGTCCCGCAGCTGCGTACAGATGCTATCATTCCGTTCTCCTTATGCGATGGAACAGCCCGCGCCCCGGCCGTTCTATTGCAGCCGGGGCGCGGGTTCCGGGTTATGGCGTCACGACCGTGGCGAAGCCGCCCATCAACCGGACGTCCTCGGTGCCGAAGCTGGTGGTCGTCACCGTGCCGGCGGTATCGAAATAGCCGACGACCTCGTCCGCCGCCGGACCGTAGAAGGCGCCGGCCATGCTGCCGCCTATTACCACGTCTGCGGCGCCGGCCATGCCGGTCAGGCCGGTCACAACCGAGCCGGTGAACTCGTTGCCGGTGATCGCGCCGGCGCCGGTCATGGTCGCCGTGCCGCCGGAATAGATGGCCTCGCCGTTTTCGGCGACGCCGGTCGCGTCAAGGACGAGCGAGCCGGTCAGGGTCATGGTGCTTGTCGTGGCCCCGAAATTTGCCGTGATCGTCGTGGTACCCCAAGCCTGCACCGTCTGCTTCTTGGCGCCGCGATCGAGGAAGGCGAAGGCCGTGCCCGCATATCTCGCGCTACCTGTCTTTGGCATGACGTCGGCGGCCGGGCGCAGCCCGGTATGGCCGAG
>JAOUMF010000163.1 GCA_029881615.1 Alphaproteobacteria bacterium
GTTGTCGAAGGTGCCGCGATAATAGAGGCCCCGCGTCCAGGCGAAGATCGAGGCGATCGGGTTGGTCGAAGTCTCCTTGCCTTGCTGATGCAGGCGGTAATGGCGGGTTACCGTGCCGTGCGCCGCTTCGGCCTCGACCGTCTTGCCGTCCGGCGTCATCAGGACCGAGGTCATCAGGCCAAGACTGCCGAAGCCTTGCGCCAGCGTGTCGGACTGCACGTCGCCGTCATAGTTCTTGCAGGCCCAGACATAACCGCCGGACCATTTCATCGCGCAGGCCACCATGTCGTCGATCAGGCGATGTTCGTAGATGATTCCCTTGGCATCGAAGGCTGACTTGAATTCGGCGTCGAATACTTCCTGGAAGATATCCTTGAAGCGCCCGTCATAGACTTTGAGGATGGTATCCTTGGTCGACAGATAGACCGGCCAGCCTAGATCCAGCCCATAATTGAAGCAGGCGCGCGCAAAACCGCGGATCGAATCGTCCAGATTATACATCGACATCGCAACGCCGGCGCTGGGGAAGTCGAACACCTCGCGGGTGATCGGTTCGCCGCCGTCTTCCGGCTGGAAGGTCATGGTCAGCTTGCCTTTGCCGGGCACGATGAAATCCGTTGCCCGGTACTGGTCGCCGAAGGCGTGGCGGCCAATGACGACCGGCTTGGTCCAGCCGGGTACCAGCCGCGGCACGTTCTTGCAGATGATCGGCTTGCGGAAGACGGTGCCGCCCAGGATGTTGCGGATCGTGCCGTTGGGCGAGCGCCACATCTGTTTCAGGTTGAATTCCTTAACACGGCCCTGATCGGGTGTGATGGTCGCGCATTTCACGCCCACCCCATATTGTTTGATGGCGTTGGCTGCGTCGATGGTGATCTGGTCGTCTGTTTCGTCGCGTTTTTCGACGCCAAGGTCGTAATATTTCAGATCGATATCGAGATAGGGCAGGATCAGCTTATCCTTGATAAAGGACCAGATAATCCGAGTCATCTCGTCGCCGTCGAGTTCGACGACGGGGGTGGCGACCTTGATCTTGCTCATGAATGGCTCCTCGAAAAATGCGAAAATTCCAACGACTGCCTGTGCGAGTGGCCGCACAATAGCACCGATTTACTGCAGTGCAATATATGTAAGCGACAAGCGGGGGGAATGCGTTGCGCGGCGCATCGTCGCGCCTGACACCGGGTCATGAAAGCGGGGCCCTTGGGCGGGCGACTGTCATGTTCCATAAAATTTGATTAATATTTGAGTTAAAAAATTTGTACAATTAGGTTCAAATGTTGCGATACTTGGTTTTGGGTGAATTTGCTGTGATGGATCGAGGCTGGGCCGATCCGATTTGAACAGCGAGTCGCGGAATACCGGGAACGGTTGGGGATTGGAAAGCAGGTTCTAGGCCGGTGGAACGGCCCGATGCGTAACAGGTGTCAGCCCGGTACGAAGTGCCAGCAGGCCGACAAACTTGTTTTCCGAATGATGGCAAATAATTTCGAATAATCCTTTTATCGCCCAGCCGCCGTGTCCCGGGCTATGCGGCCTGTTCCGCAGGATCGGGTGGAACGTAAAAACGACGCCATCGGATGAATAAGGTGCGCCCGCGGATGCAGGGAAATAGCGTTTCCGGTGGTGCCGCCGGGCTTGATGATCAAGAGCCAGGCAGGCGGACAAGAATAAGGGTCGAGACAAGATCCATGGCGCCACCAACGCATATTCGTCAGGGGAAAGGACAGGAAGATGGTTCCGCTTTCAGCACAGATTACGGGGATGATTGTAACGGTCAGCATGGGAGTGTTTTTGGCGGCGGTGGCGGTGCTTTGTGTCGTGCCGCCGCTGCAGGCATTCGTGGAAAAACGCGAACTGGAATTACCCTCGTTGCCACCCGTTATTGAAAATCTTGGTATCGCCATTGCCTTTGGGGGGCTGACGTTCAGGGTTACGGAGTTTACGGCGGTCGGCGTGGGGCTTGCGCTACTTGGCGCCTGGTACGGTGCGTCCAGATCAGGCGGCCTGATACATCCGGTTTTCGAGAAAGTTGCCGCGATTGTCGGTGTTATCGGCGTCGGCGCCTTGGCGGAATATTATTACGTGATGTCCTGATCGGATCGGTCATTCGGGCCATCTGCGATTAACGCGAAAGCCGCGAAAGACGTGACCTGTCGGCCCCTTCGATTATCCCAGTGCTCAGGCATGTTCCGTTTGCCTGGTGATCAAGCTCGCGCGGACTATTGAATGCCCTTCCGATACCGCTTGATCGGGGGTCATTCCTGCGTCAGTCTTGGGTCAAATCACAAGAGGGGAGCGCGATATGGCCGATCTGGAATTATCATACACATCCGCGAGTGAATTGGCTGGGCGAATTCGTAACAAAGAAATTTCGCCGGTTGAAATCATGGAAAACTGCCTGTCGCGGATCGACGAGGTCAATCCGGCGCTGAACTGTTTCTGTTTCGTCTTCGCCGACGAGGCCATGGCCCGGGCGCGCGAGGCCGAGGCGGCAGTAATGCGGGGCGACGATGTTGGCCCCTTGCATGGCGTACCGATCGCCATAAAGGATTTCACGCCGACCAAGGGAAAGCGCACCACGCGTGGATCAAAGGTGTTTGAACACTGGGTCCCTGACGAAAACGCGCTGATCGTCGACCGACTGTGCGGCGCCGGCGCAATCATGGTCGGCAAGACGACGACGCCCGAATTCGCCTTTTCCAGCTTCACCAAAAGCCCGTTATGGGGCATTACCCGCAACCCTTGGGATCAAGCCATGACCCCAGGCGGGTCGTCGGGTGGGTCGGCGGCCGCCGTGGCCAGCGGTTGCGTGCCCATGGCCGAGGGCACGGACATGGGCGGTTCGGTACGCATCCCGGCTTCATTTTGCGGTATTGTCGGGCTGAAGCCCAGTCTGGGACGTATCCCGATGGATATTCTGCCCACGGTCTTCGATAATATTTCGCATTTTGGGCCACTGACCCGGACGGTCGGGGATGCGGCGCTGTTCATGTCGGTCGCATCCGGCCCGCATGAGCAGGACATCATGTCGGTCAAGGAGATTGTGGATTTCGGCGCGCCGTTCCCCACGAATGTCGCGGGCAAGCGTTTTGCCCTGTCGCTCGATCTGGGATTCCTGGCGGTGGACCCGGAGGTCGAGGCCCTGGTTCGTGCCGCCGCCGCGGCCCTGGCCGATGCCGGCGCCAGGGTCGACGAAGTGGATCTCGGCTGGACCAAGCAGGCGATGGATTCCTGGTATGACTATTGGGGCGTTTATCAAGCGGCGTTTTTTGGCGACAAGCTGGCGACGCACCGCAATGAAATGGACCCCGAGGTCGTCGCTCTGCTGGAGGCCGGCCTCGCGATGGACGCCGTGTCTTTCAAGCGGATCGAAATTGTTCGAACCGAACAATGGCGCAAACTGGCGGCCTTATTCGAGACATATGATGCTCTGCTCTGCCCGACGATGGCTCTGCCGGCGCAACCCGCCGACGGTAGCGACGCCAATTATGCCCATGTTGACGAGGCCGGGCGGTATCATGCCCTGGATATGACCTGCATATTCAACAATGTGGCGCAGAGCCCGGCGCTCTCGGTACCCGCCGGTTTCACGTCCGGGGGGCTGCCGGTGGGGCTGCAAATCGTGACGCCGCGCTTTGCCGATGTCGAAGCCCTGGCCGTCGGGGCCATACTGGAAAAGGTTCGCCCCTGGGCGGAGAGCCGCCCACCCGTATGAAGGGCGGTGCACTTATCGGTTGCCGTTTGATTGAAAAACATCTTAAATATTGAATGTATTGGTGGGGTGGCGCTGATTCCGGCGTCACGCAATAAATAAAACGAAAAATCAGGGAGACTCTTACGGTGTTTAATATCAGAGGAATTCTGTCCGCCGTCATGGCGGGCGTGGGTATGTTTGCAGTTGTTTCGGGCGTTGGACATGCGGCCGAAGATGCGGGTCACAGCAAGGATTATCGCACTTTCTTGCAAGGCGGCGATATCCGGTACGGTGAAGTTGGCGATTCTTATAACGCCGATCTCGTGATGTATCTGGCCGGCAACCAGTTCATGGTGATGGAAGAACTGATTCAGGATTTTCTGAAGAAGAATCCAGGGATCAAGTCCGTCTATGTCGAAACCATTCCGCCCGGCCAGATTTTGAAGGGGCAGATTCTCAAGCAGGGACAGATCGACGGCAAGGATACGGCCATGAATCCCGATATCTATGCCAGCGTCAATCTCGGCCATCTCAAGACACTCAAGGGCAAGGGAAAAATGGATAGCTTCATGGTCTATATCCATAACCAGCTTGAACTGATGGTGGCGGCGGGTAATCCCAAGGGTATCAAGGGCGCCGCGGATCTGGGGCGTGACGATTTGGTGCAGTCCCATCCCAACCCGCTGACCGAGGGTATCTTCAAGTTTTATGGTTCGGCGATGCTGAAGGATCTGGGCCTTTACGAGAAGGTCACCGCGAATGCCGAATGCAAGAGCTGCTGGGCCATCGAGGGCAAGACATGGTTCACCTCGCGTCACCATCGCGAGACCCCGGACCGGATCGAAAAGGGCGAAGCCGATGTAGGCATTGTCTGGACGACCGAGGTGGTGGAGGCCAGGAAGCATGGTCGCAAGGTCGATGGCGTCGCGATTCCCGCGCCGCTGAACAAGGCCGACAAGGTCGGTTATGCCATTGGCGCGCTGTCGACCGGGCGGAACGCTTCGAATGCCCAGACCTATCTGGCCTATCTGACGACCGCCGCGGCGCAGAAAATCTATGCCGGTTACGGTTTCGTTCCGGCCTCGGCCGATGAATTGAAACTTCGACCGATCCCGCAATAAATCATAATTCGGCTCCGGCGCCGTCGGGCGCCGGGGCCCATTATCGGCTGGATGCCAGGGCTTGTCGCTCGATGCTTGACCGTTTTTTAGCCATGCCCCAGACTGCGCCGGGATTAAACGGGAGGGGTTGAATGAAAACCATATATAGCGCGGATCACAAGCTTCAGGATGGCAAGTTCGAACTGATCGACGGGCTGATGCAACAGCCTGTGGAATGTCCGCAACGGGCGGAAAATGTTCTCGGCCGAATCAATGAAATTGGATTGGGTCCGGTAGGCGAGCCAGACGATTTCGGGCTGGACCCGGTCCGCCGTATCCACGACTCCGACTTTGTCGAGTTCCTGCGCACCGCCCATGACGAATGGCGCGCGGTCCATGGCGACACGGACGCGTTGCCGTTGAGTTGGCCCTGCAGAAGCTTTCGCCAGGTTATTCCCGAATCGATCGATGGCAGGCTCGGTTACTATTCCTTCGATGCCGGTACACCGATCACCGCCGGCACCTGGAAGGCCATTACCGCCTCGGCGAACGTGGCGCTGACCGGGGCGAAATTGCTGAAGGACAGCGGCGATCGCGCGACATTCTCGCTATGTCGCCCGCCCGGGCATCATGCGGCGAAGAACCTTTATTCCGGCTATTGTTTTTTCAACAATGTGGCGGTCGCCGCGCAGTGGTTCCGTGACAATGGCGCGGCGAAGGTGGCGATCCTCGATGTGGACTATCACCACGGCAACGGTACACAGGCGATCTTCTATGATCGGGCGGATGTGCTGTTCGTGTCGTTGCATGCACATCCGGCACAGGAA
>JAOUMF010000165.1 GCA_029881615.1 Alphaproteobacteria bacterium
GTCAATTTCGGTGCGGCGGGATCGGCCATATCGGCGATCCAGGTTTCGCCCGCGTCGTACAACGTAAAAACGAAACGGTTACCCGGTGCGTCAACGAGCCCTATGACCTTGGAAGTCGAGCCGTCAGCGGCGATGGCGGGGATGTCGGCGACCTGTTCCAGTGTTTCCGAATCGAACACCCGCACACCGCCAGGTTCATAGTTGCCCACGGCAACGAGTCGGCCGTCCTGGGATATGGCGCCACCAATGCTGTTACCGCCCTGGACCACGCGGTTAACGACCTTTCCGGCCAGAATATCGACCTTGGTCAGGCCGCCGTCGCGCCCGAAGACGTAGGCGTAACGCTCATCGCGCGAGAACACCACCGACGCATGGGAGGTATCGCCCAGGCCAGGCACCCGGGACAGGATTGTGTTGGTCGTAGTCTCGACAACAACAAGATTTCCCGCGGCCCGTTCGATGATCACGCCTAGATCGCCCGTTCCCCGCAACGATGTTGGGGCACAGCCGGCCAGAAACGCGGCCGACAAGGCAATCAGGCAAAGCATGATAGTGGCGCGGATCGGTTTGTTCGTCATTTAGGCGCTTTCCCTATACGCAACTGGCGGACCAGCCAGAAGGCTTCTTCTTCGGATATTTCAAAGGCCCACGGACCCATTGGCGTGCCCGGGCGGCCTTGCAGGATGGCATCGACCAACCCCTCGTCGGGCTTGTCGACGATATCCTTGGGCAATAGCGACGGCCCCAGCCCACCCCTCCGGGTCAGACCATGGCACGATCCGCAATCCTGCTCCAACAGATAAAGCAATTCCGTTTGACGCGCCGGCACGGGGTCGTCCGCGCCCGCTTGTGCGGGCGAAATCAAGATTACAGCCACCGTGGCGCCCATCAAGAATCTAAGCATGCCCTGCCTCGCGCACAAAAGCCGCGAATTCCGCGGTAATATCGACGGGGCGATTCCCGCGATCCCGCGCGAATGATGCGACCTGACCAATAACAATCAAGGCTGGCGGAACAAGCCCCGCCTCGGCAACGCGCTGAGAGATATCCGCCAGCGTCCCGGTGCATAGTTGCTGCCCCGGTAGCGTACCACCCCTTATGGCGGCAGCCGGTGTATCCGGCGCCAGGCCCGCTTCAATCAGACGTTCGCTGATTTCCGGCAAATTGGCCAATGCCATATAAAAAACAAGCGTTGTATCGGGATCGGCAAGACTCTTCCAATTCAAATCCAGAGATTCGTCAGCCTTCCGGTGCCCTGTTACCAGCCTTACACTGGTGGCCATGCCACGGTGAGTCAGCGGCACGCCGACTTCGGCCAGACAACCCGAAGCCGATGTAATTCCCGGAATAACCTCGTAGGGAATATCATGATTGCGGAGCTCTTCGGCTTCCTCGCTACCACGACCGAAGATGAAGGGATCGCCCCCCTTCAGGCGAACAACTGTCCGTCCCGGTGAGGCCAGCCCTACGAGCAATGAATTGATCTTATGCTGTGGCACCGGATGACGGCCGCTTTCCTTGCCAACAAAAAAGCGCTGTGCAGCCGCCGGCGCCAGATCGAGAATCTCTTCGCCGACCAATCGGTCATAGACCAGAATATCGGCTTTCTGAATAGCTTGCCAAGCCTTGACCGTAAGCAATTCCGGATCACCGGGTCCGGCACCCACAAGATATACCTGTGTAGTCTCAATGGTCTTCGACACGACCGCCCCCTGGCTGATGACTTTTCCGCCAAATAAGAAAGAAGCGGGACGGGACCAAACGGCCCCGCCCCTTCTTCAAGGTACTAGTAAACGTCGTGCTGAGTGTTATAGACGTTGAATTTGCCGGTCGGGGTCACAAGGCGCTTGTCCTTGATCACCGCTTTCAGCTTCCGGGTCTTGTCGTCGATCACGACAATCGCCGATTCCTGCGTCTTGCCATTCCACACCGAGAACCAGATTTCCGAGCCGTCCCTGTTGTATTCGCCTTGTACAACACGGCGCACACCCTCGGTGATGCCGGACATCTCGCCGATCGGGATGGTTACATATCCCTTGTCGAGATTATTGATGTCAAACACGGCGACGGACGACGCGAGTTCGGCTTCAGGATTGAGCGGCGTATCGACCCAAAGGTTCTTGGACTTAGGATGGGTCTTGATGAACAGCGAACCGCCGCCCTGACCTTCGATGCTCTCGACCATCTTCCAGGCATACTGCTTATGCTTGACCGGGTCTGTACCGATCAACGCAATGGTTTCATCGCCCAGATGACTGGTCGCCCAGACCGGACCGAATTTCGGATGAATGAAATTCGCGCCACGGCCCGGATGCGGGGTCGTGCCAACTTCGATCATGGCCGCCAGCTTATCTTCCTTGGTGTCGACAACGGCGATTTTATTACGCGCGTTGGCGGCGACCAGGAAGTAGCGGCCGGTCGAGTCGAAGCCGCCATCATGCAGGAAGCGTTCGGCCTCGATGTCGGTCACTTTCAGATTCTGCAGGTCCGAATAGTCGACCATCAGAATATGACCGGTTTCCTTGATGTTGATGATGAACTCGGGCCGGTAATGCGAAGCGACGATCGAGGCCACGCGGGGTTCAGGATGGAATTCCTGGGTATCCCATGTCATGCCACGCGTGGAGACGATCTTTTTCGGCTCCAGCGTATCGCCGTCCATGATGGTGTATTGTGGCGGCCAGTAAGAACCGGCAACCGCATATTTATCTTCCCAACCCTTGAACTTCGACGTTTCGACCGAACGGGCCTCCATGCCGACCTTGATTTCCGCAACGGTCTGCGGCGGATCCATATAGAGGTCGATCAGGTTGATCTTGGCGTCACGGCCAATCACGTAGAGATAGCGACCCGATGCCGACACGCGGGAAATATGCACCGCATAACCCGTATCGACGACCGTAACGATCTTCTTCGATTTGCCGTCGATCAAGGCTACCTGCCCGGCGTCACGCAACGTGACCGAGAACAGGTTTTCCAGATCCAGCTTGTTGGCCTGCTTCTTCGGCCGCTTGTCGACCGGGACAACAACCTTCCAGGAACCCTTCATGGCCTCCATGCCCCATTCCGGCGGAGTCGCAGGCTCATTCAAAAGGTAGGCGGTCATCAGGTCGATCTGAGCTTCGGACAGGTCACCCGAGGTACCCCAGTTCGGCATACCCGCCGGGGAACCATACGTAATGAACGTTTTGATATATTCGGCACCCAGCTCTTTGGTCACATCCGTTGTCAACGGCTTGCCGGTCGCGCCCTTGCGCAACACGCCATGACAGCCTGCACAACGTTCAAAATAGAGCTTGTTGGCAGCCTGGTATTGTTCTGCGGTCAGGACCGGAGCACCGGGCTTGGCGCCCGGTTGGTCTGCCGGAACATCCAGGCTGGGTTGGTACTGGCCGCCTGGTGTCGTCTCGTGTTTCTTTATATCTGCGGGTTTTGGCTGCTCTGCAGCGGTGGCGGCGCCACCAAGAGCAAAGGCAAACCCCGCCCCTAAGATACTAGCGCGGAGGAACATCTTCATACTGACTCTCCATTATTCGGATATCTTCGGCACGGAACTTGTCATCCCAGCCCCGTAACCGCATTGATTACAGTCAAACGCACACAGGTGTTCGAAGTCCCGTTGGTTGACTTCCATCAATGACGGCTGCTGCTCTTGTCTGGATGGTGGGGTCCCCGGTGAAACTAGTGAATTATAAGGGTTTTAAAAAAGGCTGGTAAAATGGCAGAGGCTACATTTCGCCCCCTAATAAAAGAAAAAATTTTAACATTTACTACCCATCTGCGACCGTTTGTCACTTTTTTCCTGACAGCGATCCTTGCATTTCCGCTTCTTTGCAGCCCTGGCCGGGCGGCTGAAGCATTTTCGCCTGAGATGCTGGACAAGGCATTTCCCGGCGCCACCCACTTCGGGATAATGGAAGGTGCCCCGCCGGCTATCCCCGCATACCGAAACGACCAAATCATAGGGTACCTGTTTCGAAGCTACACCATCGTTGAATCGCTCGGCCTCTCGGGTAAGAAACTGGACATTCTGGCCGGAATCGATATGGACGGAATAATCACCGGCGCCGTCATCGTCGAACATCATGAACCGATATTGGCAATCGGTGTTTCCAGTGCGGATCTGAACGACTTTGTCGGTAGTTTTGCCGGCCGCGACGCCCGTATTCCAATCAAGATAGTCCGACGCGCAGGTAAGGATCCAAACGCTATCGATGCGGTCAGCGGCGCGACCGTCTCGTCGCTTTTGATGTCCGATGCAATCTTCCAATCCGCCAGAACTATCGGGCAGAGCCGAGGCATCCTGAGTTCAGGCCGTTCGGGTGTGGATCTCGTCGGCTATGAGGATATGGACTGGCCGGCCTTGGTCAGCGATGGGTCGATCAAAAACATGAATCTTACGCTGGGCGAAGCCGAAAAGCCTATTAGAGACCAGGGGGCGCGGCTATACGATCAGGCGACGAACGGCGCTCCGGAAAGCCTGTTTATCGAACTATGGACCGGATTGGCAACGCCGGCGCGAATCGGGCGCAACCTGTTTGGCGCGCGCGTATTCAACAGGTTGGCCGCCAAACTGGAAGAAGGAGATCATCTTGTCTTCCTTGCGGCGAACGGTCGTTATTCATTCAAGGGAACCACATACATAAAAACCGGCCAGTTTGACCGAATTCAAATCGTACAGGGGCCTGAGACATTCCGATTCAATCGCGAACGTCATATCCGCGTTGAAAAGCTGCAGGCCCAGGACGCACCGGAGTTTCGCGAAAGCGCTCTGTTTGTCGTACCCGGCAACAGCGGTTTCAATCCCGCCCTGCCCTGGCGCCTTGAACTAATACTGCAGGCGGACGGACCGAACGGTCAGCCAATCTTCGCCAAGCATGCACTGACATATACGATCCCCCAGCATTATCTGCCGCCAACCGTTATCCCCCCAACATCCAGCAACCTGTGGCAAGGGATATGGCTGAACCGCCTGCCCGATGTGATATTCCTGCTGGCAATGCTGGGATGCCTGGGGGCCATATTCTTTCTGCAGGATTTGGTAGTGCAACAGCGGAAATTTTACCGGACGCTACGGTACGTTTTCCTGACCGTGACCTTATTATGGCTGGGCTGGACGGCGGTGGCGCAATTGACGGTACTCAACGTCCTTACGTTTGCCGGGGCATTGCGCAGCGAGTTCCGCTGGGAATTTTTCCTGCTTGAACCATTGATATTCATCCTCTGGGCGTTCGTCGCAATGTCCTTGCTGTTTGGTGGCCGCGGCGCCTATTGCGGATGGCTTTGTCCCTTCGGCGCCCTTCAGGAACTGTTGAACGGCGTCGCGCGACGCTTTCATGTTCCACAATTTCGCATTCCATTTGGCCTGCACGAAAGGCTGTGGCCAATCAAATATATCGTTTTTCTGGGGTTGTTCGCGGTTTCGCTGAATGCGATCGACATTGCACATGCCGGTGCCGAAGTGGAACCCTTCAAGACCGCCATCGTCATGCGATTTATCCGCGAATGGCCATTTGTACTTTATGTAGTGGCGCTACTGGGCGCGGGTTTGTTCATCGAACGTGCCTTCTGCCGTTATCTGTGCCCATTAGGCGCGGCCCTGGCGATCCCG
>JAOUMF010000164.1 GCA_029881615.1 Alphaproteobacteria bacterium
CGGCCGCAGCTTGCCAATCTCGATCTGTATTATGAGAATTGCGTCATTGGCGGCCCGGGCGCTTTCATCGTGGTCGCCAATTCCTACCCGGAATTTGCCGAGGCGGTACGCCGCAAGCTGATCATCGAGATCGCGGATGCCGCCCCACGATCGTCTCCCGGACTTGCACTCGTGCAATATCAGCCCGGTCGGGCGGCCCCGCCCTGCGATATTGGCGAGCAACGCTTGCAGGATGAAGACGATTTCTAAGGATTCGGTGGCGGCGGGCCCGTCACTTTCGGGGCATGTTGTCTTACAGGCGGAATAGCTGATCCAGGTCAATGCGCCGCCTGTGCCAGTGCGGCAAGTAAAAGACTATCGTTGGCCGGATTGTCGGATTCTGATAGTTCGGTACCAGTGCGGTTTTCGCGAATATGGGACTATTGCGAAAACGCCATTTCAGAAAAGGATATCCTGGTGAAAACTCTATTCTTGTCATCGGTTGCGCTTATGGGATTGGCGACCTCGGCGATGGCCATGTCGCCTTCGGTCTCTTCGTTTTTGCCGGAGCAATCGGGGTCTTCGGCGATTCTGGTCGCCCAAGAAAGTCTGCCCAACAGCGGTACGGTGGGCGAGATTATTCACGCCGCCCCTTATACCTATTTGCAAGCGATGAAGGATGGCAAGGGAACCTGGCTGGCGATCCCTTACCGCGATATTCCGGTCGGCGCGGAAATCAGCTACGCGGACGGTGCCGCCATGCGTGATTTCCACAGTGGTTCGCTGGACCGGACCTTTAAG
This sequence comes from Alphaproteobacteria bacterium, assembly GCA_029881615.1. Lineage (GTDB taxonomy): Bacteria > Pseudomonadota > Alphaproteobacteria > UBA8366 > JADFVY01 > JADFVY01. The sequence goes on from JAOUMF010000164.1 coordinate 781, forward strand.
GAGGTGCTGTTTCTCGGCGGTGTCGTGGTAGCCGGGGAATCGCCGGCGGAGGCCGTGCCAGGTCATCCCCCCGTTCCGACTTTACCGTCCGGCCATGCGCCTGTTGCGGGGCTGCCGTCGGGCCATGTTCCGGTTCCGGCCGCCCCCGCCGACCTGCCCAATAGCGGCAAGGTAAGCGCGGTAATTCAAGCTGGCGATTATACCTATCTCGATGTGGTGGATGACGGCGTTGAAACCTGGCTGGCGATTCCCCGGCGTGACATCCTTGTTGGCGCGATGGTTCGTTATGGGGACGGAATGCCGATGAAGGATTTTCACAGCGCTTCGCTGGACCGAACCTTCAAGGAAGTGTTCTTCCTTGGCGGGGTCGAACTGGCGGAAAACTGATCCGCCGGTGATGGTGTGCGCCGCGTCGTTGACCTTCCCGGCGACGCGGCAGCCACCGGGACGGGCCGGCGAAGATGGCGCGCTGCGGTGCAAGGCGATGGGCTGATTACCGCGGGGGCGGATGTCCCTGGCGGCCGCGGTTGCTTGACATGGCGAGACTTTCCCCCTATATGCACCGCACAATTTCTCGCAACCGCGCGATGCGCTGCCTTTTTCAGGCGGTTTCAGTTCCGAGACTTTATCCCATAAAACCTACCGTTGATCCGATTGCGCGGGGAAGACGGCGACGCGCTACGGATGCTGGCCGCTTGCCTCTACCAATGGGCATGGGCGGGATTTTGTCGCGCAGAGAGACTTATTGTTTTGACTGAAATTATGTTTTCCGGGCTCGGCCTCGCCGACCCGCTTCTCAAGGCGCTTGAGGCCGAGAAATATACTCATCCCACCCCGATCCAGGCACAGGCGATTCCTTCCCTGCTGGAAGGGCGTGATCTGTTGGGTCTGGCCCAGACCGGCACTGGCAAGACCGCCGCTTTCACCCTGCCGCTGTTGCACCGGCTGAACAAGAACCAGAAGCCGCCGGGCCGCAATGGCGTTCGTGCATTGATTCTGGCCCCGACCCGCGAGTTGGCGGTGCAGATCGGCGATTCCATTCGTGCCTATTCGCAATTCGTCGCGCTTCGCCATACGGTAATTACCGGCGGCGTACCGCAAGGCCGGCAGGTCAAGGCGATGAGCCGTGGCGTCGACATTCTGGTTGCCACGCCTGGCCGACTGCTGGATTTGGTCAACCAGCGCCATGTGGATCTGCATATGGCCGAGACGCTTATCCTGGACGAAGCCGACCGCATGTTCGACATGGGCTTCATTCGCGATATCCGCAAGATCGTGCAGATGTTGCCGCGCGAACGCCATACCATGCTGTTCTCGGCGACCATGCCAAGCGAAATCGAAAAGCTGGCGCGCGAGATTCTGGTTAATCCGGCGAAGGTTGAGGTGACGCCCGAGGTGATCACCGTCGACCGCATCCAGCAGCATGTTTTCCATGTGCCGGGTTCGCGCAAGCGCGACCTGCTGCATGAATTGATGACTGACCCGGCGCTGTCGCGCGTGATCGTCTTCACCCGCACCAAGCATGGCGCCAACCGGTTGGCCGAGCAGTTGATGAAAAGCGGCGTCAATGCCGATGCCATCCATGGCAACAAGTCCCAGGGCGCGCGTCAGCGGGCGCTCAACGACTTCAAGGACAACCGTTCGCGGGTGCTGGTCGCCACCGATATCGCGGCGCGCGGCATCGACGTTGACGGCGTCACCCATGTGGTCAATTTCGATTTGCCGATGGAAGCCGAAAGCTATGTTCATCGCATCGGCCGCACCGCGCGCGCCGGGGCTGGCGGCATCGCCTTTTCCTTCTGCGATCCGTCGGAGAAGAAATATCTGCGCGATATCGAACGGCTGATCAAACGCCCCATCGCCACGGCGGTAAACCCGCTGGGCGCGGCGAATGACGGCGGGCAGGGCGAGCGCCGTGACCGTGACGAGGATAGTAACGAGCGGCGCCGCAAGCCGCATCGCGGGCAGCCGGCCAGCAAGAAATACAGGGCCAAGCCCGCGGGCAAGAAAGCCGGCGGTCAGGGCCCGAAGCGCGAGGACGGCGGCAAGCAGGCGCCGCGCGGCCAGGACGGCCCGAAGAAGAGCCCGGCCAAACCCGGCGGCAACAAGCCTTTCCGTCGCACCCGGACCCGGGCAGCCTAAGTAATTACCGCGACGAAACGAAGATCACGGCGGCCCCATCGCGGGCCGCCGTTTTTTTCGGATGCCTTGGCGTCCAGGATTTATTTCCAGCATTTTACGAACACGGTAGCGGGTCTGCCCTTTCGGGCCACGTCCGCGGGGCGCTGTTCCTTGGCGGAGTTCAGTGTCATAAAATCGACGCCGTTGGCCTGCATGAACGATATGGCGACACTGGATTTTATTGCGAAATTTACATTCTGCGCAGGGGCATCATCTGAACCCATGACAAGCCCGGATACGATCACGCCAACCACATTTCCACTTGAGTCGAATAGTGGGCCTCCGCTGTTGCCTGGCTGAATCGGCGCTGAAATCTGGAGGTGGCTGGTGTCGTTCTTCCAGCCGGCCAGGGCGCTGACGATGCCCACACTGACATTGCCTTCCGATGCCAGGAGGCCGCTCAGCGGATAACCGATGGCGACCACGGAATCGCCGGGATAGAGGCCATCGTTGCCCCGGAAGGCGACGGTTGGATATTTTCCCGCCGGCAGTTGCAGCAAAGCCAGGTCGTTCCGTTCGTCTCGCGCCTTGAGGTCCGACTTGATGTCGCGGTTGTCGATTCTGACCGTGACTTCGATGCATCCCTTGATGACATGGTTGTTGGTCAGCACGATGGTCTGATTATTCACGATAAAACCGCTGCCCGTGGAATGCAGTTGCAGATATATGGAAGGATGTAGCGGCTTGGGGACCGTGACGGCGGCAACGGGAGGCGGCGGCACGACGGCGGGAGGCGGTAGCTTCTCCTTTTTATATTCGATTTTGGAGGAAAAGGATCTAGGTCTGGCAGTGAGCGGCTCAAAAAATTCTATTTGTCCCTTTTCCTTGTATACAATCAGGCATTCGGATAATTCAGGTTCGTACTTTACCTTGCGGCAAATTTTGTCGCCGCTGACTTTCCAAGTGCCCGCTGCTTTAAAATCGTAACTCTGCGCATTTGGCGACTCAGTGCGAACATAAGTATATCTGCCGTCGCTATGGTAGTGTTGGATATACCTGTTGTTCGTCTCATAAAGCTGCCCATGCACCACCGCCCCATTAAAGAGTTCCTTGAGTTCTTTATAGGTTACTTGCGTGCCGGTTGGCACGGGATAGAGCGGTTTCGTTTCGCACCCCGTCAATGCCATGACAACCAGTAATGGCGCAAAACATCTCATCCGTGTACCCTTCCTTCCGGTTGATTAATTTTATCCGGTATTCCGCATTGTGCCTTGGAAGATAGCTTGCGGTAAAGGCGTCTGCCCGGTCTGTTAACTGTCCACCGTCTCATACTCCGCTTCCCCCGGTCTCCCGTTGGCGAACAGCCATTTGCCGCGTGGGTCTGGCGCGCCGGGGGCGGGCAGGGCGATCAGGGAACTTGCGAGTGTGCCGAAGCCGTGTTTTTGTTGATTGATCCCGGATTATCCCCAGCATTTTATGTACACGGTGGCTGGACGGCCCTTGCGGGCTATGTCGGCGGGGCGCATTTCATTTTCTGATTTTCGGGTCTGATATTTGACGCCGCTGGCTTGCATGAACGATTGGGGGATGGCCGATTTGATGGCGAAATTCACGTTCTGCGCCAGGGTTCCGTTCGTTTCGAAAAACGTCTTGCCCAGCCCCGCCACGATCACGCCCACTACATTTCCGCTTGAGTCGAATAATGGGCCGCCGCTGTTACCCGGCTGAACCGGGGTCGAAACCTGAAGAAGGCTGGCATCGTTGCCGGGGCCGGCCAGGGCACTGACGATGCCTATGCTTACATTGCCTTCCGAGGCGAGAAGCCGGCTCAGCGGATAACCGATCGCGACCACGGAATCGCCGGGATAGAGACCATCGTTGCCCCGGAAGGCGACGGTCGGATATTTCCCCGCCGGCAATTGCAGCAGTGCGAGATCGTTTCGACTGTCCCGTGCCGCGACAATCGCGTTGATGTCGCGGTGGTCGATCTTGACCGTGACCTCCGTGCATTCCTCTATGACATGCTCGTTGGTCAGGACGAAAGTCTGATTGTTGACGATAAAACCGCTCCCCGTGCTCAGCAACTTCCTCTTTCTTGGGGCTTGTGGCGGTGCCGGAACAGCCACCGTAACGGGAGGGGGTGTCCCGGCTATCGCGGGTGGCGCCTCCCGTTCATATTCGATGTTGTGGGAAATTGACCAAGTTCTGCGGGTTACGGGATGTACAAACTCTATTTGTCCATTCAATTCGTAAATAAGAATACATCCGCTTGCGTTTTTGGACGGCACTTCATAACAAACTTGATCTCCCTTGATTTGCCATGTGCCAGTTTCCTTGTTGTCGTAACTCTCCGCATCTGGCGTCTTTGTGCTGATCAGAACATAGCTGCCACCGATATGGTGGCGTTCGATATATCGGTTGTTCGTCTTGTAATATTGCCCGTGAATGACCGCTCCGGTGATGATCTCCGCGAGCGCCTTGCCGGTTACTTGTGTACCGCGCGGCGCGGGACGAGATGGTTCGGTCGCGCATCCCACCAATGCCACGACAATTGAAATAGCGATCAAGCGTATCATTAGTGCAACATTCCTTCCGGCAAATTTTTTCTTCCGTTATTGCGCATTGTGCAATGGGAGGTTGCCGGCGGTAAAGGTTTTTGCTCGGTCTGTTAACTGTCCACCGTCTCATACGCCGCTTCCCCCGGTCTCCC
>JAOUMF010000166.1 GCA_029881615.1 Alphaproteobacteria bacterium
GGGCGCCCGGCCATTGAATTCGCGTCGCTGGGGGAAGACGGCACCTATGTGCTGGAGCTGTCGTCCTATCAACTGGAGCTCGTTCCCTCGCTGGCCTGCGACGTGGCGTTGCTCATGAATATCGGGCCCGATCATCTGGATCGGCATGGCGGCATGGAAGGCTATATCGCCGCCAAACGCCGGATCTTTGCAGGGCAGCCACGGGGCGCCACGGCGATTGTTGGCCTGGATGACGCCGAGTCGCGCAAAATCCATGATGCGCTGTTGGCTTCCAGCGCTGAAACCGGCGTCCGCATCATTGGAATTTCCGGCGTAGAACCGGTTCCGGGCGGCGTTTATGCGCTCGACCGCGTGCTGTATGACGATACCGACGGCAAGACCGCCGAAATCATGAATCTGGCCGAGGTCGAAAGTCTGCCCGGGGTCCATAATGCCCAGAATGCAGCGGCCGCTTATGCCGCAGCCCGCGCAATTTGCCTCAAATCCCGCACGATTACCGATGGAATCCGCAGTTTCCCGGGGCTTCCGCACCGGCTCCAACTAATAGATAAAATCGATGGAATAAGCTATATTAACGACAGCAAGGCAACGAACGCCGAAGCTGCAGCGCGGGCATTGGCCAGTTACGACAATATTTACTGGATTGCCGGTGGTCGCGCCAAGGAGGGTGGATTTACTGCTCTCGATCCTTATTTGTCGCACGTTCGCCGGGCCTTTTTGATAGGGGAGTCCGCGGACTATATGGCGGCGGAGCTGCGGGGCCGGGTCGATATAAAAAAATGCGGCGACCTGAAAACCGCGATAGAGGATGCTAGGGACGCGGCCTTGCGCGACGGAATCGCCGGCGCGGTCGTAATTCTATCGCCCGCTTGCGCTTCCTTCGATCAGTTCAAGGACTTTGAACTGAGGGGGATCGAGTTTCAGAAGCTGGTGGCAGCAATGTCACGGGGGTCTCTACGTAACTTTGAACGTGGAGAGACTGCCTGATGCCTGCTTTATCCCGAACAGACAATTCCGTCGTCGGCCGCTGGTGGTGGACCGTCGATAAATGGACCCTGCTGGCGCTGTTCATGCTGGCCGTCGCCGGCATGATGATGACCATGGCGGCAAGCCCGCCGGTGGCCTATCGCCTGGGTCTGGACCCCCAATATTTTGTCGTCCGGCACGCCATGCTGTTGCCGTTCGCGCTGATCGTCATGATCGCGATCTCGACCATGTCGCTGAAAACGGTACGCCGTCTTGCGCTGGCGATGTTTGTGGTTTCGCTGGGTCTGATGGTCTTGACCGTTACCTCCGGTGAAGCGGTCAAGGGTGCCAGCCGCTGGACGTATATCCTGGGTTTCTCGATCCAGCCGTCCGAATTCCTGAAACCGGCCTTTGCGGTGATGACCGCCTGGTTGCTGGCGCCGCGCCCGGCCAATCGGGAAATTCCCGGCGCCGCGATTTGCACCCTGATATTCACCGTGATCGTTGGCCTGTTGCTGGCGCAGCCCGACGTCGGGCAGGCCGGCGTGGTCACCGCGGTATGGTTGTCGCAATGGTTCCTGGCCGGTCTCTCGATCGCCTGGATCGGCGGCTCCGCCGTGATGGGCGGGTTGAGCCTGATGGCGGCTTATTTCGTGTTCCCGCATGTGGCACTGCGTATCGACCGTTTCATGGATCCGAACGCCAGCAGCTATCAGATCGAACGCGCGATGCAGGCCTTCCTGGCCGGCGGCTACACCGGCGAAGGCCCGGGTGAAGGCATCATCAAGGCCAGCATCCCCGATGCTCATTCCGATTTCGTGCTGGCGGTGGCCGGCGAGGAATACGGCCTGATCATGACGCTGGCGATCGTGGGCATCTTCGCGTTTATCGTGCTGCGCGGCTTCGCGCGGTTGTTCAAGGAGCATAATGCATTCGTCACGCTGGCCGGCTTCGGCCTGCTGGTGCAGTTCGGTCTGCAGGCGGCGATCAATATGGGCTCCACCCTTAACCTGATCCCGACAAAGGGCATGACGCTTCCGTTCATGTCTTATGGGGGATCGTCACTTCTGGCCATGTCGATTGGCATGGGCATGTTGCTGGCATTGACGAGGAGGCGCGTCGGAGAGGAAGAGTGAATGAGTGACGAGTAGAGCTGATGGACCCATTGTACTTGCTACCGGCGGAACCGGAGGACATGTCTTCCCGGCGCAAGCCCTTGCGCGTGCACTCATGGGGCGGGGTTATCGGCTCGTTCTTGTCACCGATCGCCGTGGCAGCGCGTATAGCGGGCTGCTGGGCGACCTCGAAACTTACCGTATCAGTGCCGCGGGCATCAGCGGCCGCGGGCTAACCGCCCGGATTTCGGCAGTCTTCCAGTTGGGCCTGGGCTGGCTGCAGGCGAGGCGCCTGCTGAAACAGCTCAGGCCTCGTGCCGTTGCCGGTTTCGGCGGTTATCCCTCGGTTCCCACCGTGGTCGCTGCTTCCCAGCTTCATTGCAACACGATCATTCATGAACAGAACGCGGTGTTGGGCCGGGCGAACCGGATGCTGGCGCCTTACGCGGCGCGAATCGCGACCAGTTTCGACCGGACGGATATGTTGCGCGATCGGGATCAGGCTCGCGCTGTTCACACCGGTAACCCGGTCCGCCCCGAGATTATCGAGGCCGCCACGCCCTACCGCATGCCGGAAGGTGACGATCCTATTGAAATCCTGGTGACTGGCGGCAGCCAGGGCGCCGCTATTTTCAATGAAATCATTCCGCCGGCCCTGGCCTCTCTTCCCGACGCCTTGCGCGGACGTTTGCGGGTTACCCAGCAATGTCGCGGGGACGGCCTGGCGCTGGTCCAGGGGGTATACCGGGAAGCCGGCATTCAGGCCGAGCTGGCGCCTTTCTTCAGTGATATTCCGGCGCGTCTGGCGCGGGCGCATCTTGTGATCGGGCGGTCCGGTGCCTCGACGGTCGCCGAACTGGCGGCGATGGGCCGGCCGGCAATCATGATTCCCTATCCGCACGCGACCGACAATCATCAGCGCGAGAACGCCGCGCGGCTATGCGACGCGGGCGGTGGCTGGTTGATTCCGCAGGAAGATGCGACGTCCGAGGCTTTGTCGGCGTTGATCCGCTCGGTACTGGAATCGCCTGACAAGGCGGGTCGCGCGGCGGAATGCGCGCGGCGGGTCGGGGTAACGGACGCCGCCGAACGGCTGGCGGACCTGGTCTGCGAGTTGATTGGCGATAATGCGCATATGAAACAGGAACAGCCGAAGGAGATCACGGCATGAGAGAAATGCCACTTACCATCGGCACCATCCATTTCACCGGCATCGGTGGTATCGGGATGTCCGGTATCGCCGAGATCTTGCATAACCTGGGTTATTCGGTCCAGGGCAGCGATCTGTCGGACAACGCCAACGTCAAGCGTTTGCGCGACATGGGAATTGCCATCGAGATCGGGCATCGCGAGGAAAATATTGGCGACGCCCAGGTCGTGGTAATCTCGTCCGCAGTCCAGCCGAGCAATCCGGAGGTTGTCGCGGCCCGGGCAAAGCTGGTTCCCGTGGTGCGTCGGGCCGAAATGCTGGCCGAGCTGATGCGCCTGAAATGGGCCATCGCGGTGGGCGGCACACACGGCAAGACCACGACGACATCTTTGATTTCGGCCGTGCTGGACGCCGGAGGGCTGGATCCGACTGTCATCAATGGCGGCATCATCAATGCATACGGCACCAACGCGCGGTTGGGCGCCGGGGAATGGATGGTGGTCGAAGCCGACGAATCCGACGGTACCTTCGTCAAGCTGCCGGCGACCATTGCGGTCGTCACCAATATCGACCCCGAGCACATGGAATTCTATGGCTCCTTCGACAAGGTGAAGGAAGCCTTCCGGACCTTTGTCGAGAATATCCCGTTCTACGGCTTTGCGGCGCTGTGCATTGATCATCCGGAGGTTCAGGCCCTCATCGGGCAGGTGTCGGACCGGCGGCTGGTGACTTACGGGTTCAGCCCGCAGGCCGAAATCCGGGCGATCGACGCCGGCTGCGACCCCGATGGCTGCCATTTCTCCGTGGTCATATCGCGCGGCGGCGAAGAGCGCGTAATTGAAAATGTCCGACTGCCCATGTATGGCGATCATAATATGCTGAATTCGCTGGCGGCGATGGCGGTGGGCATAGAGATGGGCGTCGATGACCAGGCGATCAAACGCGGCCTCATGAATTTCGAGGGTGTAAAGCGGCGTTTTACCCGTACCGGCGAAGCCAACGGCGTTACCGTGATCGACGATTATGGCCATCATCCGGTTGAAATCACCGCCGTGCTGAAGGCGGCGCGCTCGGCTACCCACGGCCATGTTGTCGCCGTTGTGCAGCCCCATCGCTATACGCGGCTGCAAAGCCTGTTCGAGGAATTCTGCGCCTGTTTCAACGACGCCGACACGGTGATCGTGGCGCATGTCTATCCGGCGGGCGAAGAACCGATCCCGGGTGTGGACCGGGATGCGCTGGCCCAAGGGCTGCGCGGCCATGGGCATCGGCATGTGTTGACGCTCGATAGCGAGGGCGATCTGGCGCGGCTGGTGGCCGAACAGACGGAACCTGGCGATATGGTGGTTTGCCTCGGCGCGGGCACCATTTCCGCCTGGGCCAACGCGTTGCCGGGCCAGCTCGCGGCGCTCGGCGCGGGGGGCAAGACATGATGGCGGCGGAAAAGAACATGATCCATGATTGGGTCGACGCACTGCCGCCGTTGAAAGGCCGCCTGCAACGCGACGCCGATCTCGCGAAAATTACCTGGTTCCGTGTCGGCGGACCCGCCGAAGTGATGTTCCGGCCGGAAGATATGGAAGATTTGCAGGTTTTCCTGGCCGCCAAGCCGGTGGACGTGCCGGTTACCGTAATTGGCGTTGGTTCCAATCTGTTGGTGCGCGATGGCGGCGTGCCCGGCGTGGTGATCCGGCTGGGCAAGCAGTTCGCGAATATTTCCGTGGAAGGGAACCTGCTGCGCGCCGGCGCGGCGACTCCGGACCTGTATGTGGCACGGGCGGCGCGGGACGCCGGATTGTCCAGGCTGGAATTCCTGTGCGGCGTGCCTGGCACGATCGGCGGCGCGCTGCGCATGAACGCGGGTGCCTATGGCGGCGAGGTAAAGGATGTGCTGCGCCGCGCATGGGCGCTGGATGCCGCCGGTACGGAGCATGAGCTGACAGCCGCTGGAATGGATTTCAGCTATCGCCATTGCGGCGTCCCGGAGGACTGGATCTTCACCGGGGCCGAATTCCAGGGAACGCCGGGCGATAAGGCGGAAATCACCGCACGCATGGCGGAGATCGGTGAAAGCCGCATGGACAGCCAGCCAATACGCAGCCGTACGGGGGGCTCGACCTTTGCGAACCCCGAAGGTGCGAAGGCATGGCAACTGGTCGACGCAGCCGGCTGCCGGGGGCTTAAGCGCGGTGGGGCAATGGTGTCGGAGCAGCACTGTAATTTTCTGATCAATATGGGCGACGCCAGCGCGGCCGACATCGAAGGGCTGGGCGAGGAGGTGCGCCGCCGCGTCCGCGAAACAAGCGGCGTCGAATTGCGTTGGGAAATCCGGCGAATCGGCGTGCCCGCGAAGGAGGCCAACCGATGAGCAAGC
>JAOUMF010000167.1 GCA_029881615.1 Alphaproteobacteria bacterium
CGCCCAGGCCGATGGCAAATTGCTGGAAGAAGTGGCCACCCCCGACGAACCTGGCCGCAAGCTACTGGCCGACGCATCCGACGCCATGCGCCTGACCGCCCGCGGCTATCACCGGGTGCTGCGGGTAGCGCGAACCCTGGCGGATCTGGACGGATCGGCGGATGTGCGGCGCATTCATGTGGCCGAGGCATTGAGCTACCGCCGCATGGCGCCGGGAAGGTGAGGGGGCGCAGGCCCGTCACGTTAGACATTCCTCAAGAATATTGCGCTAGATAAACAGGGTAACATTCTCCATGGAGGCTTGGGTCTTGCGGCATCTGAAGCGCATTACCGCGATCATCAATCTGAAATCCCTGTTGATTGCCGGGTTGGCGGTCATATCCATGCTGGTCTGCCAGCGGTATGGGCTGGAAGCTGGGTTTCCGCTGACGCTGGTCGCAACGGCGGTTATTTTCCCCATCGTGTTTTCCATCGGCGGCGCCTACAAGCGACGGGAAGCCGCGCTGCAGGATTACGGAGAGATCAAGGCGCATGGGCGCGCGATCTATTTTGCCGTGCGCGACTGGCTGGCCGAGCGCGACCCGGCACTGGAAGCCGAGTTTCGCGATCATTTGGGCGGTTTTCTGAAGGACTGCCGCGAGCTTTTCATCCATCCGGTATCGCAAATGGACGAGGCCGAACGGGCGGTTTACCGGCGTTTATCCGTGCTGTCGAAGGCCATCAACGGTTTGCGCGAACGCGGCCTCGCCTCGGGCGAAGTATCCCGCTGCAATCAGTTTCTATCCAAGATGATGATCTCGTTCGAGACCCTGAAACATATCTATCAGTACCGCACGCCGGTGACGCTGCGCGCTTACAGCGATATTTTCATCTTGCTGCTGCCGGTGCTGTATGGCCCCTGGTTCGCCCAGATCGCCAGCGGCCTGTCGGGTGGCGTGGAATTTGTCATGCCGGTGCTGATGAGCCTGATCCTGGTAGGGCTGGACAACATTCAGGACCACCTGGAAAACCCCTTCGACCAGATCGGCGAGGACGATATCGTCTTCAACGCCGAAAAATTCGTCGAACGGCTGGAGCTCTGACCGCCACGGCACAGGACCCTTACGCCATTATGCCTAGCTATCCACCGGCTTGATCATCCGGCCGAGATTCTTGCCGGCGAAAATATGGATGTGGAAGTGGGGGACTTCCTGATGGGCGTCACGCCCGTGATTGGACAGCATGCGATAGCCATCCGCGACCGTGCCCAGATCGCGCGCGACCTTGCCAACGGCGCGCATCAAACCGGCGATTTCCGCGTCGGAGGCCTTTTCCGTGAAGTCGTCGGACGAAACATAGGGCCCCTTGGGGATCACCAGCACATGGGTCGGCGCCTGCGGGTTGATGTCACGAAAGGCCAGCGCGTGATCGTCCTCATAAACCTTGTCGCAGGGGATTTCCCCCCGGATGATCTTCGCGAAGATGTTATTCTCGTCGTAAGCCATTGATAATTCCTCAGTTTCGCGACTCTTTTTCTTCAATCCCGGATGTGCCCTCCCGGGATTCCAGCGCCCGCCACACATCGCCGGGCGCAATTCCCTTCGCCGCCCACAACACCAGCAAATGATAGAGCAGATCGGCGCTTTCATTGGCCAGCGCATCGCCATCCTGCGACAGGGCGGCAATGATGGTTTCCGTCGATTCCTCGCCCAGTTTCTTCGCGATTTTCTCTGGCCCGCCGGACAACAGCTTCGCGGTCCAGGATGAGGACGGATCCGCGCCCTTGCGCGATTCGATGGTCGCGAAAAGCCGGTCGAGAATGGTTGCGTCGATATCCTTCATGAACCCTGCCTAGCAGAAAACGGGGGCGGCGTCAGCCGTCCAGCCGCACGGGAATGCCGGCCTTCGCCATATGTTCCTTGGCCTGCCCGATGGAATATTCGCCGAAATGGAAGATCGAAGCAGCCAGCACGGCCGCCGCATGACCCTCGCGCACGCCTTCAACCAGATGATCCAGATTTCCGACCCCGCCCGACGCGATTACCGGAACCGTCACCGAGTCGGCAATGGCGCGGGTCAATTCGCAATCGAAGCCTTCCTTGGTGCCATCGCGATCCATCGAGGTCAGCAGAATTTCGCCGGCGCCCGAAGTCGCCATGCGTTTGGCCCATTCCACCGCGTCGATACCGGTGGGCTCACGGCCGCCATGGGTGAAAACCTCCCACTTTCCAGGGCCCGAGCGCCGCGCATCTATCGCCACCACGATACATTGCGCGCCGAACCGTTCCGCCGCCTCGGCCACCAGTTCCGGGCGCTTTACCGCCGCGGTCATGATGGAAACCTTGTCGGCCCCGGCCAGCAACAACTTTCGAACATCGTCGGTGCTGCGCACGCCGCCACCGATAGTCAGCGGCATGAAACATTGTTCGGCCGTCCTGGCCGCGATGTCCAGAATAGTGTCGCGATTATCGGAAGAGGCCGTTATGTCGAGAAATGTCAGTTCGTCAGCGCCGGCCGCATCGTAGATCCGGGCCTGTTCCACCGGGTCGCCCGCGTCGATCAGGTTGACGAAATTCACGCCCTTGACGACGCGACCGTCCTTGACGTCGAGACAGGGGATAATGCGAACCTTCAGCATAGTTTCAACGCTTCCGCCAGATCGATCCGGCCATCATAAAGGGCCCGGCCGATAATGGCCCCGGAAATGCGTTTTTCCGCGATCAGCGCACGAATATCGGTCAGCGACGACACACCGCCGGACGCGATCACGGGAATCGACACGGCACGGGCCAGATCCGCCGTTGCCGGGATATTGGCGCCCTGCAGCACGCCGTCGCGGTCAATATCGGTGTAAATAATCGCATCCACCCCGACATCGGCGAATTTGCGGGCAAGATCGGCGACCTGAATATCGGTCTCCTCGGCCCATCCCTCTACCGCAACCTTGCCGCCGCGCGCATCGATGCCAACCGCAATTTGACCAGGAAACTTACGGCATGCTTCGCGCACCAGGTCTGGGGTCTTCACCGCCACGGTACCCAGTATTACCCGCATCACACCGCGGCTCAGCCAGTTTTCGATGGTTTCCAGCGTCCGGATGCCGCCGCCAAGCTGCACCGGTATATCGACCTCGTTGATGATCGCTTCCACAGCCGCCGCATTCATCGGTTTTCCCGCGAAGGCGCCATCGAGATCCACCAGGTGCAGCCAGGACGCGCCCGCATCGGAAAAACTGGCGGCCTGGGCCGCCGGGTCGTCATTAAATACGGTCGCCTGTTCCATGTCGCCACGGATCAGGCGCACACAGCGGCCTTCCTTAAGATCGATCGCCGGATAAAGAATCATATCGCCTCACTCCCCGTTTGGCGTTTCGGGGGATTCCCCGATCAAAAGCTTGTAATAAAATCGCCCTGGCACGATAGAACCGTCCGCCAGGCGAGCATAAAGCGGATGCGTGCCCCACTGCACATATCCCATGCTCTCATAAACATGAATAGCGGCCTTCTGGGTCTCGCGAACGTCAAGATTGATCATCCCGAAACCCTCTTCGCGAGCCTGCGCCTCGACCGCTTCGGTCAGCTCCCGCGCCAACCCATGGCCCCGCGCCCACGGTGCCACGAATGCGCTCATCAACGTGCAGGCCGCGGCCTGCGCCTCGTTATTACGGGTTGGCCGCGTCAATTGCGCCGAGCCTGCAATCACGCCGTCCAGAAAACCCAGAAAAAGTGTCCGGCCGGGCACCAGCACGACACCGCCGTAATAGCTTTCCATCACCTGGCGCGGGGGCGGGGTGAGCCAGCCAAAGCCGCCGCCATCCTCTATCGCCGCCACGGTGGCGTCGCATAGCTCGATCATTTCCCGGCCATCCAGCGATTCGGCTATCTTGACCTCGGTTTTCGCCGTATCGGTCATGGCTTCCACCCAAGAAAGGCCTCAATAAAAGCAAGGCCGGATTTCTGGCTTTTCTCCGGATGAAACTGGCTGCCGATCATATTATCGCGACCGACCACCGCCGTGACCGGCCCGCCATAGTCGACCGTCGCCAGAACATGCGCCGGATCGGTACAGCGAAAATGATTGCTATGCACAAAATACATATGCGCGCCGGCGGGCAGCCGATCGATGACCGGGTGCGATTGCGACAATCGCAGATCGTTCCAGCCCATATGGGGAACCTTCAAGGCAGGGTCGGACGGGGTTATCGGGACGACATCGCCGGCAATCCAGCCAAGCCCGGCATGTTCTCCGAACTCCAGCCCGCGTTCCGCCATCAGCTGCATGCCCACGCAAATGCCCAGAAACGGCATTCCGCGGTCGATCACCGCATCGCGCAGGGCCTCAACCATGCCGTCGACCGCATACAGCCCGCGCCGACAGTCGCCGAAGGCGCCAACCCCGGGCAGCACGATGCGATCGGCCCGCGCCACAATGGCCGGGTCAGAGGTAACAGTGACCTTGCCGGCCCCGGCAACCCGTTCAAATGCTTTCGCGGCCGAGTGCAGATTGCCCGACCCGTAATCGACAATGGCTATCGTCATGCCGACCCGCCGCCCAGCACGCCCTTGGTGGAGGGAACGGCGCCGGCCTGGCGCGGGTCGATCTCGACCGCCTGGCGCAAGGCGCGCGCCAGCGCCTTGTAACAGGATTCCACGATGTGATGATTGTTCACGCCGTAAAGACATTCGACATGCAGCGTCAGCCCGGCATTCTGGGCGAAAGCGCCAAACCATTCACGGAACAGTTCGGTGTCGAAGTCGCCCAGCTTGGGCTGTGTGAAGGCGACATTCCAGACCAGCCACGGCCGGTTGGAACAATCCAGCGCAACGCGAGTCAGCGTTTCATCCATTGGAATCAAGGCGCTGCCATAACGCGTGATTCCCTTGCGGTCGCCCAGCGCCTTCGCCACGGCCTGGCCTATGGCGATGCCGGTATCCTCGGTCGTGTGATGAAAATCGATATGCAGGTCGCCCTGGGCCCGAACGTTAAGGTCGATCAGGCTGTGCCGCGATAGCTGCTCCAGCATATGATCGAGAAAACCGATCCCCGTGGCCACGTCGTAACGGCCCGTCCCGTCGAGGTCGACGGTGACCGAGATCTGCGTTTCGCGCGTGTTGCGCTCGATGCTGGCTTGCCGCATGGCAACCTCCACTTCCTTGAAATGCGCGCTCTTTTACCATCCGCGCGCGGCGATTGCCAGCATCCCGGTATATCTCTTGATTACTGGCGTAAAAGAGCCACATGGGATAGGTTCGCCCGACCCGCAAGGGCGCCCGGAAAGTTTCAACAGGCTTTAAATATGTCCGATAATAATATTTGGCACGGCACCACCATTCTCTCGGTGCGCAGGGGCAATACGGTTGTGATTGCCGGCGATGGCCAGGTCAGCCTGGGCAACACGGTGATCAAATCCAATGCCCGCAAGGTACGCCCCCTGGGCGAGGGCGGCGTGATCGTCGGTTTCGCCGGCGCCACCGCCGATGCCTTCACCCTGTTCGAACGGCTGGAAGCCAAGCTGGAGAAGCATCCCGGGCAGTTGACCCGGGCCTGCGTTGAGCTGGCCAAGGATTGGCGAACGGACCGCTATCTACGGCGCCTGGAAGCCATGAT
>JAOUMF010000168.1 GCA_029881615.1 Alphaproteobacteria bacterium
CAGGAAGGCGCCGCGATGGTGATAAACAACGCCCTTCGGGTTGCCCGTGGTGCCCGATGTGTAGCACAGCGACAGCGCCTGCCATTCGTCGGCCGGCATGGTGATGGGATGGGCCGGGTCGCCCTCCGCCAGAAATTCCTCGTAGTCCTTCTCGCCCAGCAACTCGCCGCCCTCGGCCAGCGGATCGTCATTGTCGATGACGACGATCTTGCGGCCCAGCTTCTCCAGCGCCGGCTTGATGACGCCCGAAAGCTCGCGGTCGGCGATCAGCACCTTCGATTCCGCATGGTCCAGGATGAAGGCGATGGTATTGGCGTCGAGCCGCGTATTGATCGCGTTCAGCACCGCGCCGGCCATCGGCACGCCGTAATGCGCTTCCAGCAGCGTCGGACAGTTCGGCGCCATCACCGAGACCGTGTCGCCCACCCCGACCCCACGCCGCGCCAGCGCACTGGCCAGCCGCCGGCAACGCGCGCCGAACTCGCGGTAGGTGTAGCTGCGCTTACCGTGGATGACGGCGGGCTTGTCGGGGTAAACCGATTCCGACCATTCCAGAAAACTGAGCGGCGTCAGCGGCTGAAAGTTCGCCTCGCCGCGGTCGAGGTTCTGTTCATAGATGTTGGCTCTTTTGTCGGCCATTTCGTTCTCCCGGTTCGACGCTGTTCATATGACTGAATAGCGGCGGACGGGTGTGCCACGCAAGCATGACAAGTCCTGATCCATCTCAATTGTGAGTCCGGAACCAAAAAAGCCCTTTCATTCCAGCGACAGGAATCCCCTATATTAGGATTGCAGAATGCACAGATATCGTCCCAACAAGGGAGGCAATCCATGTGGCAAAACGCACCTGCTGGATATGAAGGCGGCTATGGGTGGATGCATGGCGATGGAGGCTGGATGGGCATGGGTCTGCAGGGTCTGTTCTGGATACTGATCCTTATCGCCGTTGTCTGGGTAATCGTCTGGGCGTCACGAATGGCCGGCGGCCCCCAGCCCGGGAAAACCGGAGCGGAAGAACGTCCCAGCGCCATGGATATTCTCGACGAACGCTATGCCCGCGGGGAAATAGACCGCGAAGATTACATGGCCCGCAAGGCCGACCTGGAAAGCCGTGAATAACGGCATTCGCGCCCGTTTCCGATAGCTACTCCGCCGCGCCCGCCGGAACCGGCGCCGTGCCGCTCAACCGCCGTCCCAACATCACCTCGTTGCCGGGTTCGGGCGCGGTCGGCACGTTCATCGCCAGTAGCAGCGAGACCGCAGCCATCGCCGCCCCTGCCAGGAACACCGCCGCCGGCGACACCAGCCACAACAGCCCGAAGGCGGCCGGGATCACGACGGCGGCGATGTGGTTGATGGTGAAGCCGACGCCGGCGGTGGCGGCTATGTCGGCGGGGTCGGCGATCTTCTGGAAATAGGTCTTGATGGCGATGGCCAGGGCGAAGAACAGATGGTCCACCACATAGAGCCCGGCCGCCGCCCAGGGGTCGGTGACGAAGGCGTACAGCGTGAACACAACGATCAGCCCGGCATATTCCAGAACCAGCGACTTGCGGTCGCCGATGCGGCCGACCCATTTGCCGATCCAGGGCGCCAGGAAGATGTTGATCACCGAGTTGGCGAGGAACAGCAGCGTGATCTCGCCCACCGTATAGCCGAACTTCTCGACCATCAGGAAGCCGGCGAAGACGATGAATATCTGCCGCCGCGCGCCCGACATGAAGATCAGCAGGTAATAGAGCCAGTAACGCCGGCGCAGCACCATATGGCGATGCTGGCGCACCTTTTCGGGATAGCTGGGCCAGGCGGTCCAGCAGACCACCGCAATGCCCGCGGCGATACCGCCGGCCATCAGATAAGCCCAGTGATAATCCAGTCCAGCGAGATCGAAGGCGATCCAGATCAGCCCGAAGGTGGCGATCGAGGCGAAAGAGCCGACCGCGATCTGGCGCCCGAAGAACGGCGCGGCGCGGTCCTTGTCGACCCACTGCAGCGATAGTGAAATCTGCACGGTTTCATAATAATGAAAACCCAGCGACATCAGCACGGTAGTGATGTAAAGGCCGATGACGGTCGGGAAATAGCCGGTCGCCGCCGTGCCCAGACCCAGCAGAATCAGCGACAGATAGGCGATCTTCTGCTCGCGCAGAATCAGCAGCAGGAACACCACCGCGAAGGCCAGAAAGCCCGGCACCTCGCGCAGGCTCTGCAATATCCCCATCTCCGCCCCGGTAAAGGCGGCGCGTTCGACGGCGAAATTGTTCAGCAAGGCCATCCAGGCCGAAAAGGCAATCGGCGATGCCGCCGCCATCAGCAGCAGCAAAATCTCGGGCCGGCGCCAGCCGCCGCGCAACAGGGTAGGTTCGTTCGTCATGGAGCGCAATATAGACTGACAAATGATCGGGCTCCACCCCGACGCATCCGTCTCACCCGGCCAGGGCGCGCTTCACCGCCTCGGGTTCCTTGTCGATGACCTGCAACAGCACCCGGGCGGGGCCGTCAGGTCGGCGGCGGCCTTGTTCCCAGTTGCGCACGGTGGCCGCGCTGACCCCGAATCGCCGGGCGAAAACATCCTGCGACATACCCAGCTTCTTGCGCACGGCGCGCACGTCAACCACGGGAACCATAACGGTATGGACCCGCCCCCGCGACTTGTCGCCTTCCATATAGGCGATCGCGTCCTCAAGGCCTTCCTTGAGTCTTTCAAAGGTTTCCTTGCTCATCGCTTTTCTCCGTATCTCGCCAGCACCCGGGTCAGTTCCGCCATTGCGTTTCGTTCCGCTTTGGTCAAATTCGATTTTTCATTTTTGGCGAAAACGTCCAACAGGAAAACCGGGATGGATTCGTTATGAAAATAATAAACAACCCTGCCTCCGCCCCTCTTCCCGCGTCCATCCAAGGCAATCCGCAACTTGCGAACGCCGCCGGTTCCCTGCATAATTTCACCACAGGCTGGGTCGCGGGCAATCAGTTCCGAACAGGCAGTTCTTTCCTCTTCCGTCAGCAGTCGCTCGGCGCGCCTCAGGTAGGCGTTAGTTTCGACAATCGTGACCGGCGCCTTTTCCATACCGGCATATACGTCAATGGCGCATTTTTTTCAAGGGAAAATACGCCATTGACGCATATCGCCCCTAACGCCGCCGCGACAGCGCCAGAATCATGCCGCAGGTAGCCAGACCCATGCCGATCCATTCCAGCAGGGCCGGCATCTCGCCCAGCATGGGGATCGCCATCAGGATGACCAGCGCCGGGATGAAGGCGGAAAACAGCGAGGACAGGCTGGAGCCGATCAGCGCAATGGCGCGGGAATAGACGATTATCGCGACAATGCCAGTGGCGACGCCCTGATAGAACCCCTGCCAGATAATCTCGCCCCAAGGCGCGGACGGGATATGGCTGCCAAAAAACAGCAGCCAGAAAGGCAGGTAGACCGCCCCCAGCACGTTGAGCACCGCCGCCCCACGCAACGGATGGACGTCCCAGCGCCGGCACAGCACGGTATAGCCGCCCCACAGGATGGCGGCGGACAGGAAGAACAGATCGCCCAGCCAGGCATCGGCCATCGCGATGTCGGTCATCAGGCTCTGCCAGCCCAGCGTCAGGACGCCGGCGATCACCACGGCGATGCCGGCGAGTTCGCGCCCGCCCGGCCGCAGCCCCAGCAGACTTATACCCAGCAATACCGCGAACACCGGCGTCAAACCGTTGACGATCGCCCCGCTATGCGAGGCCGGCGCGTAGGCCAGCCCGGCCATCAACCCCATCAGGAACACCGGCCCGCCGGTCAGGGTAAGGATAATGCCGCGCCGCCAACCGATTCCCGCCATGGGCCCATGCCCGCGGCCATGCCACAGCACTGGCGCCAGCAGCACACCGGCGACGATGAAACGCAGAGCCACCAGGTCCGCCGCCGGCAGGTTGCCGCGCACCGCGATGGCCGAGATGGGCACCTGCGCCGCCCACAGCAAAGCCGCAATCATGCCGAAAACCACGCCAGCTTGCAGCCTTGCCCCGGCGGGCGATATTGCGCTCGCCTTTACGCTCATTCCCTTTTCCACCTTCCGGTCATCCAGCGGCAGAATGAACCGGGCGACAGCGGGTGGCAAGCCGTGTCGCTCGTTCGGCGGCGGACACCTGGTCAGCTCAGTCGGCGACCTGTTTCCGGACTGAAGAAATGCAAATTCACTGACGCCGCCGTCGGATCAATCCACGCGCCACTTACCCGCGCCACCAAAACCTCCCTGAAATGACATATTTCCCCACTTCATGGCCGGTTTTATGCCGGCTTTCCCTGCAAGTCTGGTTGCATGGCCAACAGGGCAATGCCCGTTCTGGCCATCTTTGGAACCAAACGAACGGAGGATCCCATGACCGTGGAAGGTATCCTGAAAAGAAAGGACCGGGGCGTTATCACCATCGAGGGCGATACGCCGGTCGGCGCGGCGATCTGCATAATGCGGCACCGCCATGTCGGCGCGCTGGTGGTCAGCCATAACGGATACGATGTCGAGGGACTGATCTGCGAACGCGACCTGATCCGCGCCCTTAAATCCCACGGCATCAATCGATTGATGCCAATGACGGTCGCCGACATCATGTGCCGCGAGGTGGCGTCCTGCCGACCCGACGAAGACCTGCGCCGCGTCATGACGCGCATGTCGGCGCGGCGCGCCCATCACATGCCGGTGGTCAACGACAACGGACTGTGCGGCATCGTCAGCATGGCCGAGATCGTCGACCGTCGTCTGGTCAAGGCTGAAAAAGACGCCGCCAGCTTGTGCGGATCAATATCCGTGCCTGGCAAATGATGGATTATCGGCCCTTAACCAATTAGTGGGGATTAGTCGATAGTATACATGGATAAAGACAGAATTGATTGTAACCAGGTTAGCCCATATGCAAAATCCGCCGATGTCCGAACAAGCCAGACTGGCAATGTCATTGATCGAAAGCCTGGGCCGGGAAGGCGCCATTCACGCCTGCCGCGCCAATGGCTGGGACGGCGTGCTGAACTACCTTCTGGGGCCGTCCGCTGGACAACTCGGCGCCGCGGCGGCAAGGACCGGCCAGAACGAAATCTGACTGCCTAATCTGGCATCGAGGCCAGCAAATCCTGGCGGACGGCGCGCAGATGGTCGCGCATCAGGGCGGCGGCGGCCTCCGTGTCACGTTCCTCGATGACATCGACCAGCAAATCATGTTCGCCAAAACTATGATGACCATCCGTCACCTCATGCTTCCTTAGCCGTTTCCAGGCAACCGCGCGCCTTACTGAATTCAGCATATCGAACACCGCCAGCAGGCAGATATTACCGCTGGCCTTGGCGACCTCGCGATGAAGCCGATTGTCCCACATTTCATATGTCCGCCATTCCCGCGCCTGCCTGGTGCCGCGAATGCAGCGGCGCATCTCGGCGATCTCGGCGGCCGTGGCATTCAGGGCTGCCAGACGGGCCAGTTCCGGCTCCACGGTCAGGCGCGCCTGCATCACTTCCGACGGATTGGTTCGGTTGGCGATCGACGAGATGTCGTCCAGCAGGTTGCTTGTCGGCGAACCGACAAAGGTGCCC
>JAOUMF010000169.1 GCA_029881615.1 Alphaproteobacteria bacterium
GAACCATGCCCACCGGCGGTGTTAGCAGGCCGATCATCAGATTGAGCACCATGATCACGCCAAAATGGACCGGGTCCACACCGATTTTTATGGCTATGGGCAGCAATACGGGTACCAGAATGGTGATGGCGGCTACGGTTTCCATGAACAGACCGACAATCAGCATCACCAGGTTTAGCAGCAACAAGATCAGGATCGGGTTGTTGGTAACGGTGAGCAGTAATTCGGCAAACTGTTCGCTAAAGCGGTTGCTGGTCAGGATCCATGCGAAAATGGAAGCCGCGGCCACGATCAGCAGAATGATGACCGTGGTCTCGATCGTTTCCATGCTGACGTGAAGCAGGCGTTTCCAGTTGAGCGTGCGGTACACGAACAGGCCCAGCACCAGCGCATAGGCGACGGCGGCGATGGCGGCCTCGGTCGGCGTAAAGATGCCAGTGAGGATTCCGCCGACGATAATCACCGGGGTCATCAGCGACAGGAACGCATGCACGAACGTCTTGCCGATCAGCCCGACGTTGAAACGCGTATCGCGCGGATAGTTGCGCCTGCGCGCATACCAGGCCACCATGATCATAAGCGATACCGCCATCAGCAGGCCGGGAATGAAACCGGCGGCAAACAGCTGGCCTACCGATGCCGAGGCCATGACGCCATAGATAACCATGGGCAGGCTGGGTGGAATGATCGGGCCGATGGTCGATGACGCCGCCGTCACGGCGACGGCGAAATCGTCATCGTAACCGGCGTCTCGCATGGCCTTGATTTCGATCGTGCCCAGTCCGCCCGCATCGGCGACCGCAGCGCCAGACATGCCCGCGAACAGCACGGAGGCACCGATATTGACGTGCCCCAGACCGCCGCGCATCCAGCCCACCAGCGCGGTAGCGAAGGCGAAAATGCGGTTGGTGATCCCGGCCGAATTCATAAGGTTGCCGGCCAGAATGAAAAAGGGAATGGCGAGCAGCGGAAAGCTGTCGACGCCGTTGACCATGCGATGAACCACCACAAGATCCGGCACGCTTCCCGTTATCACGACGAAGATCAGTGAGCTTCCCGCCAGGGCAATGCCGATGGGAACCCCGATGATGATCAGGACGAAAAGGGAAATCAATAAGATTGCAATGGTCATGACGTCTTCATTACTTCTGTTTGCTGGTCAAGCACGCTGAAGCCCTGGCGCCAATGTTTCCAGGCGACCTGTATGGCGCGCAGGGTCATGGCCATGAATCCGATGAACACGCAGGCATAGATAACGCCCATCGAAACATGGATTGCCGTCATATATTGGGCGCCCATGAGGCCGATGATCTTGTATGAAAGATACGTGGCGTAGGCGAAAAAGACGATGCGGATCAAATCCACGGCCGTGGAAAGGACGCGGGCGACCCGCGCGGGGATAAAGCGATAGAAAAACTCGACATGGATGTGGGTGTTCTTGCGCACCGCGATCGGTGCGCCCGCGAAGGCAATGGTAATCAGAAGATAACGCGCGACCTCTTCGGTCCAGGCTATCGAATCGTTTAGAACGTAACGGCTGAAGAATTGGGCGAAGACGATAACAGCCAGAGCCCAGAAGATGACCAGGACTATGTAATCCTCGATGCTGTAATCCGAAAAGCGGACTTCGACATCTTCGATAAAGTGAGGTTCGAGAACCTCGCTTTCCGTCTTGGAAGGGGGTGGCGTGTTAGTCATCTTCGCCTTCATCTTCATGCAGTTAGAACAAGATCAACTTTACTTGATGGCCTGAAGCCGGTCATAGGTCGCCTGCGACCAGGTCGCGTCCGGGCCGTTATGCAGCTTCATGGTCGCATTGCGGAACGGGGTCACGTCGACACGGTTGACGATCACGCCCTGTGCTTCGAACCAACTGGCAAGATTGTTCTCGGCGTTTTCGATGTCGCCGCTGGCGCGCGCGGCGGCTTCGGTGAACACCGCGCTGAAAATGGCCTTGTCGGCATCGGACAGACGATTCCACAGCGGACCGCCGGCGATGGTCAGAAGGCTGTCGCGGATATGGCCGGTGAGGTTGATGTATTTCTGAACCTCATAGAACTTCTTGGCCTTGATGGTCGGCAGGGGGTTTTCCTGCGCGTCGACAACGCCCTGCTGCAGCGCCAGATAAACTTCGGCGAAGGCAAGCGGCGTCGGGTTGGCGCCAACCGCTTTGGGGAACATCATGTAGAGCGGCGCATTGGGGACGCGGATCTTCAGATCTTTCATGTCGGCCGGCGTATTAAGCGGCTTGTTCGACGTCGCATGGCGGCTGCCATAATAGGTCGTGGCGATGATCTGGTGACCGGTCGCATCTTTGTAACCGCCAGCCAGTTCCTTGAAGAGGTCGCTCTTCGCATAGGCTTTCCAGTGGTCGAGATCCCGGAACATGAACGGCGCGCCCGCGATCGACAGCGGCCCATAGGATTTGCCGGCGAACAGGTTGCCCGTGTAGATGATGTCGACCGTGCCTAGCGACAGGCCCTGGTTGATGTCGGTTTCCTTGCCGAGGGAAGAGGCCGGGAAGACTTCGATCTCGTAGCGGCCATCGGTGCGCTTCTTGATCTCGTCGGCAGCCCACAGCGCCTGCGCGTGGTAGGGCTCGGTCGTTTCATAGACATGCGCGAATTTCAGTTTCTCGGCAGCCTGGGCGGGGCCCGTGACGGCGAAAACGGCAACGGCCGCCGTCAGGAGTGCGGAATGGAGCTTCATGGGGGCTTCTCCCTTAAGTGCTGGTTGATTCCTCGCGACGCTGGATGCGCCGCTTGTGTTCTGTCCGACTCGGTTTGCCGGACTGGCGTTGCGAACTTCCTTGCACCCGGGAAGTATCTATTGTCCCTTCAGGCAAGCGCAACGCCGGTTCGGTTTTTTATATTCATCATACAATAATAGCAATAGCCGATCAGGCTTTGAATCGCGGTGCGGCGATGACGCGTTATGTAATTAAACGGCCTGGAATGTCCCGACAGGGGCCGTTTTGTCACGATCCCCGTTTCAGCACTTTCCGCATGGCGGTCACAAGCGCCCGCGCGTCGGCCTGGACCTGTTCAGGGGTTTTGCCTGGTTTGTATAGGGCGCCCCCGACGCCGACACCGGAAACACCGGCCTCCCAGTAATCGGCCAGATTGCTGGCGTCGACACCGCCGGTCGGAACTACATTTGTACCCTTGGGAAGAACCGCCATCAGTGCCTTGATGATCTTCGGACCTATTAACTCGCCGGGGAATAGTTTGAGGGCCGTGGCGCCGTTAGCCAGCGCCGCGAAAGCTTCGGTGGGGGTCATTACTCCGGGAACGACGGGAAGCCCCTTTTGTACCGCGGCGCGAATGACGGCCGGGTCGGAATGGGGCATTACGATCAGCCTGCCGCCTGCGTCCATGACGCCGGTCACATCGTCTGGCGTCAGCACGGTACCCGCGCCGACCAGCGCCCTGTCGCCGACGGCCTGGGCTATCGCCTTGATGCTTTTGAACGGTTCCGGTGAATTCAGCGGAACCTCTATAATGGTAATTCCCTCGTCGACCAGACGCTGTGCGACCTCGACCGCTTCGCCGGGTCCAATGCCTCGGAGAATCGCCACCAGTGGCATTGCCTTGAGCGCTTGATCGAGTGTCGGCATTCCATCAGTCATGTTTCATAGCTTCCTGGATATGAGTGAGCCCACGCAAAGTGGCTGTTTCAGCTGTTATCGCGGCCGTTGCTGTTTCCAGTGATGCGATAACGGCCGAGTATAGTTCGGTCACGTCCGGCCTTCCGATCAACGTTACCAATCCGTCTGGCCTGGCGAGTGGCAGCATCGCGCGAACCTCGTGGCCGATAAGAATGCCGGAAAGGTATGAGCGCAATCCGGAAGCCGGTATCACATCGAACAACCCTTCCGCCCGCACCGAAAACAGATGATTCAGCAGGCCGCCCGGTTTTCCCGAAAGGACCAGACCCTGCCGGAATGCGTCCTTGTCGTCCATCGTTCCGCCTTCCATCAGGCGGCCGAGAATGCTGTGTTCGGACATTACCGACCAGACCTCGCCGGTCATCGCGGTAGCGAACCATACCACCTGGCCGTTTTCGACCGCGGCCCATTTTGAGTGGGTCCCGGGCAGGCAGAAGACCTGGCGGCCTTTCGCGTCTTGCGCCAGGGAACCGAAGATCTGTACCTCTTCGCCGCGCATGACGTCGTGGCGGCCATCGGGCGCCTTGTAGCTTATCCCGGGCACGATAAAGACAGCGTCTTCGTCCGGTACCGGTATCACAGCCTTCGCCAGCTCTTCGATCCCGGCGGGGCAGGGGGCGTAGGGCGCTTCGGCCCATCCCTGCTTGCTGCCGATCATGCCGGACATCAGCACCGGTAAACCGTGATGGGCCGCACGCCAATTGCCCACATGGGTTCCCAGCGTATGCGGGAATCCTCCGGCGGGAACTTGCATTATTCCCGATGGGGCTTCACAGCGATCGAGAATATCATCGGCGCCGCTGATCAGCCAGGCGCGGAAGTTGGTGGTTCCCCAGTCGATAAGGATTGCGGCCGGTTCGCGCATATCAGACATCAGTTCGGAAAGGCTTCGCGCAGGGCCGCGATCTGCTCATCGTTCAGCCAGCGCGTTTCGCAGCCCCGCAGCATCAGGAACAGCTTCGCCGTCTCTTCCAGCTCTTCCGCGTTATAGACCGCGGCATCCAGCGACTTGCCGGCGACTACCGGCCCGTGGTTGGCCAGCAGCATGGCATGATGGCTTCGCGCCGCCTCGCGGACAGCCTCGGCCAGCGCCATGTCGCCGGGCCGGTAATAGGGCAGCAGCGGCAGTTTGCCGATTCGCATGATGTAATAGGCGGTGATCGGCGGCAGCACGTCGGCTTCGTCGAGGTCCGCCATGCAGGACACCGCCACCGAATGACTGGAATGCAGATGTACGATGGCGTCGTCGTCGGGCCGCTCCTGATACATGGCGAGATGCAGAAATGCCTCCTTGGAGGGCTTGTCACCATCCAGATGTGTGCCGTCCCAGGACAGCTTGGAAATTCGCGCCGGGTCCAGCCTTCCCATGCAGCTGTTGGTAGGCGTGACCAGAAGGCCGTCTTCCAGCCGTACGCTCATATTGCCGGAACTGCCGGGGGCGAGGCCGCGCCGGTAAAGGGCATCGCCATGCATCGCCAGCCTTTCACGCAGATCGTTTTCGGTCATTCCAGCATCCTGAAGCTCTTCTCAAAGAAATCGGGTCCGCCGAAATTGCCGGATTTCAGCGCCAGAAAGACAGCGGGATCGCCAAGGCTCAGCGTCCATGGCACCCCGGGGTCGATCTCCTGGCCGATGCGCAGGGCCTTGACGCCCAGCGCTTCGACCACAGCGCCCGAGGTTTCGCCACCGGCCACTACCAGCCGCCGGACGCCTGTTTCAACCAACCCTTTAGCGATGGCCGCCATCGCGCGCTCAATCATCGCGCCGGCTTCTTCGCGGCCACGTTCGGCTTGTATCGCCTGCACCTCGTCGGGCGTGCCGCTGGAATAGATCAGCAGCGGTTCGTTGCCCAGTTTTCCGGTTGCCCAGGCCAGCGCCTCG
>JAOUMF010000170.1 GCA_029881615.1 Alphaproteobacteria bacterium
TGCGTTGGCGTTGTCCAGATCCGGTGCCGTCGTAATGTCGGTGCCCAGCTTTTCGGCCTGTGCCCCGAACATATTGTCCAGCGTCTCGTGCAGCGCGATGCCCTTGTCGGACAGGCGCACCCGCACCGAACGGCGATCATGGGTCGAGCGTTCCTGAATCAGATAGTTGTTCTCGACCATCTTGCGGACATTGTAGGAAACGTTCGAACCCAGGTAGTATCCCCGGTTCGTCAGTTCCCCGACCGTCAATTCGTCCTTGCCAATATTATACAGGATCACTGCCTGGACGTTGTTCACGTCCTGGATGTCCTGCCGCTCAAGCTCACCCTTGACCACTTCAAGGAATTGCCGATGAAGCCGTTCAATCAGGTGGATGGATTCCAGATACTGTTCTTTCACCGCGGGCCCACAATCTTAGTTGTTTATCCAAGACTTCAAAATGATTCGAACATGAAACCAAATGCCGAAAATCATTTCCGTTGGCCTTAATCTCGCCGATACTCCTTAAAATTCATTTAATTGATCCGATTAATTACCGCGAATCATTTTTATGATCCCCGAAAAGTCCATTTCCCCTCGCCCGGAATTCAGAAAAAGCCCGTATAAAGCGAGTGCCGAAGCCCCCATCGGGGTCGCCGCGCCAACGCTCTGTGCCGCAGCCTGCGCCAGTTTCAGGTCTTTTTCCATCATCGCGGCGGCAAAGCCTGGCTTGTAATCATTGTTCGCCGGCGAGGTGGGCACCGGACCCGGCACCGGACAATAAGTATTGAGCGACCAGCAGGATCCTGACGATTTCGAGCTGATATCGTACAGCTTCTGATGATCGAGTCCCAGTTTCTCGGCCAGCACAAGTGCCTCGCTGACGCCGATCATGGTGATTCCGAGAATCATGTTATTGCAGATCTTGGCGGCCTGGCCGTTGCCCGGACCGCCGGCATGGATCACCGCCTTACCCATCTTTTCACAGATCGGCCTGGCGCGTTCGAAGGCGGCATCCGAACCACCCACCATAAAGGTCAGTGTTGCGGCGGCCGCGCCGGTGGTGCCGCCGGAAACCGGAGCATCGACCATTTCCATCCCGGCCTCTTCGGCCGCCTTATGCATGGCGCGCGCGGTATCCACATCGATGGTCGAACATTCGATGAAAAGCGTGCCCTTCGCCGCGTTGGCCAGGGCGCCCCCCTCGGTAAGGACCTTGCGCACATGGGGACCGGCGGGAAGCATGGTGACAACGACCTCCGCGCCCTTCACCGCATCGGCCACGCCGGTCACGGCCGTCGCGCCGGCCGCCACCGCCTTATCCACGGACTCCTTGGCCAGATCGAACACCTGCAGCGCGTGCCCGGCCTTGATAAGGTTTTCCGCCATCGGCCCGCCCATATTGCCGAGCCCGATAAATCCGATAGTCGCCATGGTCTTCTCCCTGTATTCAGATTTTACGCCGGAAAGGTAAGGTCCCCGTCCGGCAGCGGCGCGAAAACGCCGTCTATTTCCTCGTCCGAAACCTCCGCCAGCGTCGGTGGCACCCATTTCGGACTCATATCCTTATCCACCAGCACGGCACGTACGCCCTCGGGGAAATCATGTCCGCGGGCCACCCGCTGGCTGAGCCGGTATTCCAGGATCATGCAATCCTCGAAATCCAGCTTCGCGCCCTCGCGCAGCTGCCGGTGGGCGATCTTCATCGCGGTGGGCGACATGCGGCGCATGGTCGCCAGGGTCTTTTCCACCCATTCGCCGCCCTCGGCGGCCAGGCAATCCATGATCGCCTCAACCGAATCCGCGGCGAAACATTTGTCGATCAGCGCCCGGTGCTCGTCCAGCGCCGCCTCGGCATCGGCGCTGGCCAGCTCCGGCAGCAACTCGTCCGGATGGCGCCCGGCGGCCAGCCCGGCGACCAGCGCCTCCGACCGGTCGGACGCGATCACCGCCTCGGCCAGGCCCGCATGGACGCAGCCGGTTCCCTTCAGCCGCGCCCCGGTCATCGCCAGATACATGCCCAGCTCGCCCGGCAGGCGCGGCAGGAAATAGGTGCCGCCCACATCGGGGAACATGCCGATGCCGGTTTCGGGCATGGCGAAGACGGTGCGCTCCGTGGCCACCCGGTAGCGGCCCAGGATCGCCACCCCGACGCCGCCGCCCATGGTGAAGCCGTCGATCAGCGCCAGATAGGGCTTTGGATAGCGGAAGATGGTGCGATTCAGCCGGTATTCGTCGCGGAAGAATTCCACGATCAATTGCTCGTTGCCCGGCTGGTGCAGGGCCACCACGTCGCCGCCGGCGCAAAAGGCCTTGTCGCCGGCGCCCCGGACCATCACCGAGGCGATGTTGGGGTCCGTCGCCCATTTGATAAGCTGTGCGTCCATGGCGCGGATCATGCCCAGCGTCAGCGCGTTCAACGCCTTGGGCCGGTTCAGGGTGATCAGGCCGAGCGCGCCCTCGACCTCGAAAAGGATATCGGCGTTTCCGGTCATTGGCGCAGCAGCCTGCGCGCGATAATCATACGCATAATCTCGTTGGTTCCTTCCAGTATCTGATGCACCCGCACGTCGCGCACATGGCGCTCCAGCGGGAAATCCTTGAGATAGCCATAGCCGCCATGCAGCTGCAGCGCCTCGTTGCAGACCTTGAAGCCCACATCGGTGGCGAAGCGCTTGGCCATGGCGCAATACATCGTGGCGTCGGCGTCGCCCGCATCCACGGCGGCGGCCGCGCGATACATCATCAGCCGCGCGGCGTCCAGTTCGGTCGCCATATCGGCCAGGCGGAACTGCAGCGCCTGAAATTCCGCCAACGGCTGGCCGAATTGTTTGCGTTCCTTCAGGTAGTTGCGGGCCGCTTCGAGCGCCGCGCGCGCCGTGCCCACCGAACAGGCGGCGATATTGATGCGCCCGCCGTCCAGCCCCTGCATGGCGATGCGGAAACCCTCGCCCTCGCCGCCCAGCCGGTTGGCGACCGGCACGCGGCAATCCTCGAAGATCACGGCGGCGGTCGGCTGGCTGTTCCAGCCCATCTTGCGTTCCTGCTTGCCGAAGGACAGCCCCGGCGCGCCCTTCTCGACGATGATGCAGGAAATTCCGTCCGGCCCCTCGCCGCCGGTGCGCGACATCACGGCGTATATATCGCTGGTGCCGCTGCCCGAGATGAAGGCCTTGCCGCCATTCATCACATAATCGTCACCGTCGCGCACCGCCCTGGTCTTCAACGCCGCCGCGTCCGAGCCCGAGCCGGGTTCGGTCAGGCAATAGCTGGCGATGATTTCCATGGTGGTCAGGCGCGGCAGATAGCGCGCGCGCTGCTCGTCATTGCCGAAACGGTCGACCATCCAGGCGACCATGTTGTGGATCGACAGAAAGGCGGCGGTAGAGGTGCAGCCAGCCGAAAGTTCCTCGAAAATGATCGCCGATTCGACCCGGCCCAGCGCCGACCCGCCATGCTCCTCGCCCACCACGATCCCGGCCAGGCCAAGCTCGGCCGCCTTGCGCATGGTCTCGACCGGGAAGATACATTTTTCGTCCCACTCGGCCGCATGCGGCGCCATCTCGGCCGCCGCGAAATCCCGTGCCATCTCCTGGATTGCGCGCTGTTCCTCGGAAAGGGTGAAGTCCATGATGCTGGGTTCCGTTGCAGGATGGAAGAACGGGGTAGCGGGTCGCCGCCGATATTATTCCCTGACAGGCCCGTGTCAATGCAATGCCGCAGTGCGACATAAACCCGCGGCGGCGCACCGCCCGGATAATAGCGCCGGCTATACCGTGCCGGAAACGGTGACGAATTCGCCCGGGACCGCGTAGCTGCCGTCGTCCTTCCGATAGGCCGAAACAGACGAGAGGAAGTCGGATTCCACCTGGCCGTATACTTCTTCCGAAAAACGTTTCACCGCCATCGCGACAGGCCCGCCCTTGATCACAGCGTCCAGCAGGCTCTCCGCATTTTCGAATTCCAGCACCTCCGATTGCCGGGTTTCGTGCAGACCGCTCAACCCTGCCGCCTCCATGCCGGCCTTCAGCGCCCCGGGGCCGCCGGTGCCAAAAAACATGGGACAAACCTCGGAGGCCACATGGGCATCGACGATCGGGAAGATATCCGCCCATCCGCAATTCCGCCGCTCTCCCCAGACGGTGGCCACAACCCGCCCGCCGGGCCGCACCGCCCTGCGCATCTCCGACAGGGCCTTTTGGACATCGGGCACATACATCAGGCCGAGCGCGCAGAGCGCCAAATCGAAGGACGCATCCTCGACCTCCAACTCCTCGGCTCCCATCCGGGCCGTTTTCACATTGCCGATACCCTGCGCCTCGGCATGCCGGGCCACCGCCGCCGTCATCTCCCCGGCAAGATCAGTCGCCAGGACCGATCCGCCGGGCGCGACCGTTTCCGCCGCGCGAAAGGTAATCAGCCCGGTTCCGCAGGCGGTCTCCAGCACGCGCATGCCAGGCCGCAGATCGGCGAATTCAAACAGGGTGTCATGCGCGGGCCGCAACTGGGCACTCCAGCCGTCATGGTAAAACGGCGCCGCCGCGTCCCAGCCATATCGCTGCACGCGACGCTGCAATCTGGCATCCATGGTTCAGCCCTCCGCCGCCGCGACCGCACCGACCCGGATGTTGGTCACCACGTTCTGGGGTTCAATGAAGGTCGACAGCCAGGGGCTGTTCACCATCGCATCATCGACCATGGCCCGCACCGCGGCTTCCGGCGCCGTGCTGTCCACGGCGATCCGCAGCCGCGAGCCCAGGCACCCGGCCGGCGCATCGCCCATCCCCAGCAAGCCGCGATCGTCCCAGTCCATCTCGATCTCGACTTCCACGGACTCGACCGGGATCCCGGCCTGCGCCGCCGTCATCTTGATGCCGATGGCAAGACATCCGGCGATTGCCGACCGCCCCAGGAAACCAGGCGATGGCGCGCTGCCATCGCCGCCCATGGCCGCCGGCATGTCGATGGTGGTGGAATAGTCGCCTTGCCGGGTAACGCATTTCAGCCCAGCTTCCACCCGCGCCAGGGTCTTGTCGGTGGAGCGTGCCAGGCTCGGTTTCTTGTTGAATGCCATTTCGACCCGCGCCAGCGCGTCGCGTATCTTCGTATCCGCCGCCATCTATCCCGCCTTTCAAATTCCACCACCCTGCCCGGCCCGAGCCTTTACGGCATCCCTTCGTCCGGCATTTCCAAAGATGGCGATAAGATTCCCCTAACCCATACCGTCAGCGGATGGCCTGCAAGCCGCCCGCGCAAAGCGAATGGAAAACTCTATCGTTGGTGATGCTGCATGGTCAATTGACTTTTCCCCAGCGCCTGTTGGCGGAAACATCTCAGGAGGCAAGAGCGGCGCGCAGAATATCTGCGA
Organism: Alphaproteobacteria bacterium; assembly: GCA_029881615.1. Lineage (GTDB taxonomy): Bacteria > Pseudomonadota > Alphaproteobacteria > UBA8366 > JADFVY01 > JADFVY01. The sequence continues at coordinate 5,348 of JAOUMF010000170.1, forward strand.
CACCGCCGCCATTGCCTCCCCGCCTCGCCTCGCCTAAAATCCGGACACCGCGAACTCGACAGGACAGATCCCCATGACCGCAGGCCCCTTCGACCCCACTCTCGGCGCCTTTCCCGCCAGCCGCATGCGGCGCAACCGGACCACCGAGTCCGTGCGCCGGATGGTGGCGGAGAACACGCTTTCTCCCGCC